>JAPPMR010000785.1 GCA_028818995.1 Candidatus Poribacteria bacterium
GGTTTTCATGTCTAAAGTTCTCAAGAAAGGTTTCGTGTAAAATCCGGTTCGGTTAGAAACCGCAATTATTTATCCATGACGGTAGGTTCGGTTTCATGAAGATTAAATAAATATTTCGGTAATTTCTTTAGTCCCGTATGAAGTTTAATTATTAAATCGGTCATCCCAATTCCCCAGGCCCGGTAGGTGCGGTTTCTAACCGCACCGGACTTCGCCAATAAATTACCCAATTTATTTTTTAATCTTCATCTAACCGAACCTGTGTAAATCGTTCGGTTACAAACCCGCAATTATTTATCCATGACGGTAGGTTCGGTTTGTAACCGAACCTGTGTAAATCGTTCGGTTACAAACCGCACCTACCGGGGAGTAAATCGTTCGGTTACAAACCGCACCTACCGGGGAGTAAATCGTTCGGTTACAAACCGAACCTGTGTAAATCGTTCGGTTACAAACCGAACCTGTGTAAATCGTTCGGTTACAAACCGCACCTACCGGGGAGTAAATCGTTCGGTTACAAACCGAACCTACCAGGGAATGTGTAAACTGAAGATCACTCCAACAATGCGATATATCCTTGTATATAAAATAAAACAAGGACATCCGAAAATGTCCTTGTTCAATGAGATAGGTTAGGTTAGATATCTCTCATCCCATGTTGAGGAGTCTGAGACAACCCGGAAAAAATCGCCTCAGTCTCCAAAATGGGAATCGTTTAGTTAGATTTTCCTGCAATAAGGTTTCTGCAGTTTCCTTATTGTGAGGAGAAATTGGTTAAATATCCCTGAATTTAACCCTATTGTGAAGCTTGTTTTAGCTCACTCCACGTCGTTGTAAGTTTGCCATCCGCTGAGATCAAGCCTTTGAGCTTGGTTATCGCAAGCACTTGATGCTCACCAGCGAAAGATACATCTTCAATCTGGTAGTAGTACACGACACCGGGCTTAGCAGTTGGGTCAACCCAATTATAGGATGACTTTTCACCTGTGGTGCCTGCACCTTGAATCAGTTCGGTGTTAACCTGCTTGTATTCACCTTTCCGAGTTTCACTACGGAGGATATTAAATCCAGCGTTGTCAAGTTCGGATTCGGTTGTCCAGCGGACGATGACTTTGCCGTCTTCAAGTGCCGGACGGAAGAAGGACAATTCAACAGGCAGGATTTGACCGCCTCTGTCTGCGGGTGTTCCCCAGTCGGATTCATCACCATACCACGTATGGCGGACATACCTCTGTACTGTATCAGCGGCATGCACCCAACTATATTTCATGTCAATACCTTTCATCCGTGCGACACCGACGCCTTCTGTGCCACCAAGCGGTTTCACCATGCCTGTGCCATCACGAGCGGTACCGTTATCAAAGATACGGATAATGGAAGTTCGATCTCCATCTGGGGTCATACCCATTTCGAATTTCATTTTCCCGTTGTCTTTAGGTTCATCGTTCGTTCGGGGGTTACCGTCAAGGTTACCGACAACATCTGAAATCGTATAGTAGCTGCCGCCAACTCTCAGACTTTTTGTAGGATCATCAGCAATTGCCTTTTGATCAGCTTTGCTCAAGTCAAGTGCTGAACCGTCAATCAGTGTGATATGGAATGCCTCTTGATCAAGGATCGGGTCAAACCGACTGCTCATATTAAATTCATTCTTTTGATGCTTATAGACATTATACACACGGGTTGGCGGGAACACGGCAGACGACGGTAAACTATCACTACCGATATCACGTGCTGATCCTGAAACAACTAAGATCGTTTGTTCCGAAAGGATCGTCTTAACGGAACCACCACCTAAGTTAATCGTTCTGATAGGATCACGTGGATTTTCAATAATCAGTCTCCAGCCACCTAAACCAACAGGATGCGGTGAAGGATTATAGATTTCAATCCACTGCGGTAGTGTTGTACGTGCGTCTTCTGGACCTTGATACAACATAATTTCGCTGATAACAAGTTTGTCCATCGCGAGATCACTTACTCTGCCTTTCCGTGCACCGTTGTCATAACCGGGTGTTCCACCGTGCATGGCGGAATTGGACGCTTGGCGTTTGTAGCCGATACCGGTATAACCAGCATGTTGGTAAGCAACTTGACCTTCGTTTCTGTCATTATGCGTTGTACCAACACCTGCAAGACCGTTTCTACCATTGCGCGCACGATAGTGAACAGTGTTGACTGAAAGTCTGTTCCTATCACTGATTAAAGCACCAGTCCTCTGCTCTTTCAGCGGCCATAGATCCGTTTTAGAAACAGCATTCGTATAGCCGTTTTTGGTCAAAGTACCAGCATATCCAGCAATGTCATTGATTAGGTCGAGGTCGGCTGCACCTAATTCGGAACGACCTTCACCCCCATGACCGTGGTTGTTGTTGTGAGGTTTACCTTTATCAGGTCTACGCACGATTAAGATAAAGTCAGTGGTATCAGGCAGACCAGTGACAAACTTATTATTCTTTCCACCAAAGGGAATAACCAAATAACGTCCTTCTTTGGATGTAGCGTTGATACCGATAGACGCCAAACCTGGGACCTGGTCTTCTGGATTTTTACCGATTTTCCAACCGACTGCCAGTGGATGATCAGGATCACCAAATGGATCGGAGTCGACTAAGAGCAGAACACCGCCCGCAGGAATTACGGTATCATTGTTGTTCGGCAGGAAGATGAAGGGTTCATCTTTATCAACACCTGTCAATATTGAAATCTGATAGTTATTCAGATTGATTGGACCATTAGAAACGTTCTTAAGCTCAATCCATTCATACTGGTTGTGCTCATCATCGCGGTTTGCAATCTCGTTGATGATGATAGGACTTGCGGGAACGTCTGTGCGTGTATCTCTTGTGGTTGCCCGCTCTGGACTAAATGTATTCACACGGCCGGGTGTGCCATGATTTTCATAAACGACGTTACCAAGTCCTACACCAAGAGGAACAGTTCTTCTTGCGTAAGGTGTAGTGGATGATGCCCAATGACCCCTGTTTCTACCGTCACGGCTGTTGGCAGAATTACCGTTAGCTGTTTTGGTATAACGTTTATTATGTTTACCCTGGTGCTGAGAGGTAAGGTTAAAGTCGCCCGTACGTGCCGCAGAAACGAAGTTGGTGCCTGCGCCAGGGTTACCATTCTTACTCGGAAGAATCCAGTATCCCACCTGCGAACCATTTAAATCGTAGGTGTTACCAGGCCGATCATTGAAAACATTTGTTACAACATCAAGATAGGGCGCTGCAAGGTCACCATTGATACTGGTATCGTCTGCAATTGCTTTCGCACCCGTTTTCCAAGACAATGTGACAGTAGCATCCGTGGTATTGAGGTTATGAAGTTCAATCCACTGATCAGCTTTTCGTGTGTCTGCGTTCCCCAATTTTGATTCGTCAATAGCCGACATGATTTCACTGATACCGACTGTGCCAGGATTAAGTGCGACATAACCTTCAGCACTTGAATCTCCAGCCTGCTTCAGGATAAGCGCGCCGCCACCGTGAACTGCACTTGTATCAAAAGTGTCATACAAATCTGGCATAGTCGGCCAAGCGACTAACATAATATTAGGATCATACGCTGTTAAGAGTGTTCCCACACCACTTGAAGTTGCTCTAACGACAACAACGAACTTTCCAGCTGGAATAGGGATTGCAGGACTCGCATTGGGATCAAGCATAGGACCTGCAGGAATTGTGTAAGTAACTGTGCCGGAACCACTATGGGCCCACGTAAGATCAACTGAGTAGTCACCTGCTCCCTGAGTAGCCGGTACCATGAGCATGCGTGTTGTACCAGTGCCAGCGAGGGTTGTAGTTCCATCCATTACAGTACCAGGATCTTTATCAAAGGTTATAGTGAGTGTAGCACCTGCCGTTGTACTTCCAAGAGCTTTAGTCGGAATCATCGCAGCTGTTGCAGGAACACCAGGTCTCGCTGCTATGGTAACTACAGGTGCGGTTCTGGTAGTCTCATTACCAGCCATATCCTTTACAGTAACAGTAATCGTAATCGGAGTAGGATCCCAAGTTGCTGTCGTTGTATTTGCCTTCGGTGTTATTGTTGCGGCATAAGTATTATCAGTACCAACAATTTTACCCTGGTTAGAGACATCAGCACCTCTTGCCTTGGGTGTCACATCAAATTTCACACTCAAAGCCAAATCTGCTACACCTGCCGGAAAGTCTCCTGCTGGTGTGTCCATAATGCCGGCAACATTAATATCAAATGCTTCGCTTACAGATGATATATCTAAAACTCGGTTACTGTTAATACGAGTGAACGTTATATCTCCAATAGCCGGTGCGACAGTGTCATATACGACCATAGCACTATTATTTACGGTACTAGCATCTGCAGTATATCGAAAGATACCAGCAGTAGTAGCGGTGGGGACAAGAGATATAGTTACTACAGGCGAAGCTGGATCGGTAACACTAATAATCCGCATCTTTACGTCATAGGCATGGCGATGCTGTTCAATATCTGTAACCACCCCAGTGCCACCGGTAAACTGTATATCACTACCTCTGAGGCCATCTGGAGGACTACCATATTTACTAAGCATTGCCCCAACACTAAAGTTAATAGTAGCCCCAATTTCTGAGCCACCATTAGTACTCTTTGATGCTGTGATACTCTCCAACTGTGGCTGTTTGATGTGTATTTGTGCCAGATCCTTACCATTCATAAGTGTAACACGCCGTGAAGCGAATTGTGGATCAGTATCATCAACGGTTACATCAGCATCTGCCGTTTGATTAGCAGTGGAAAGCGCTACATTAATATCAAATGTTCCTCCTGCAATTTTTTCAGGAGTTCCAACAGATGCAACATTTGAATCGCCCGGTGTAAGAGTGGGCACGAAAGTGGCATCAGGTATCGTAGCATATATAACCCTCACTATCCACCCTGACTGAGTGCCATCCGTATTAGCGTCTAAATCCTCATCAGTCCATGTAGCACTCATTGTGTTTGCCATCGCAGGCACTGTCGCAAATGCGAATAGCAAAACTAAACATACTAAGGAAAATGTCGATTTATTTGACAATCGCATTACTTATTTCTCCTTTAGAAATATTAAATTCAAGTTAAGATTCAGGGAATTAAATCCTGTTAATCTAATCTTTCCAATTTTAAATTGTGTAAAAAAACAGGGATAACCTGTTTACCTAAAACTAACCATTACCACATCGGCTCAAGGTTATACCGTGTGGTATCTCTCTACGTAGACATCTTGCGGTTGCCGGTTATGGATGATGGCAACACTGCATCTGTCAACGATATTTAAATTATAAGACATAATATAAAATATTTTCAAGTTTTTTTTAAATATTATTGTCTTAATATGAAAAAGTAAACGGTATTAGTCCATTATCTGCAAAGCATCTACCGATGCCTAACTACAGATTTTATCTATTATTCCGAAACACCCACGACCTAAAGGTAAGGGCTTGTGCTTCCTCACAGACAGCCGATCTGATCTACGTCTTCTGTCTGCTCCAATTTGAACTATATTGGCTTGATATGGACGCTATCCACCGACCTTCAAGGATTATTGCGATATGGAATTACACATTAATCCTTTCACTGGGCAGTCTGTGATGTCCTACACATATTACATACTTGATAGTCAAATTTTAAAAAAAAAATGGTAATTCTTTATTTATTTTTGACTTAATATGAATTTGAAAAGTATTATACTACAACAAAACGTTATAAGTCAAATAAAAAATACAAGAAAAATGCACGTTTTTGATTAAAATTGCATTTTTTTTCGGTTTTTTTGATGTTTTTTTTGGTTTTTGGGATTTTTTTGGGTAGGGAACACAAATTCATTTTCCGTGAGTTCCGTAGGAACGCTATGTTTATAGAAGTAAGGTAATAACACCTTCTTTAGTCCCGTATGAAGTTTAAATAAATATTTCGGTAAGGGGCGAGGTTAGGAAACCTCGCCAGCAGAGATGTACACCTGCTGCTGGCGAGGTTTCCTAACCTCGCTAAATTACCATAAAGAAATAAACATATCGTCCCTAATTAAGATTAAGAAAATATTTAGGTAATTTCTTCAGTTCCGTAGGAACGCTATGTTTATAGAAAAAAGTTGTCCACCCTTCTTCAGTTCCGTAGGAACGATATGTTTGTTGCCATGTGCTGCGAGGACATATCGTCCCTACGGGACTAAGAGACCTTGTCCGATCGTTTTCTATAAACATTGCGTCCCTACGGGACTGAAGAGAGAAAAGATGTAGTCTTGTAGGTCGGGTAGAGCGAAGCGACACCCGACATGTTGACCATGAAACCCTAATATTGTCGGGTGTCGCTTCGCTCTACCCGACCTACGAAATAAACTAACCTCGCCAAATTACCATAATGGCATTCCCCGGAGTTCCCTCCTACAAGAAAGAAAATCGGGTTTCGACGAAGATTAAAATTACCATCAAACATTACCGCGTCTGGTGCAGGTGTTACCGCGTCTGGTGCAGGTGTTACCGCGTCTGGTGCAGGTGTTACCGCGTCTGGTGCAGGTGCGTCAATTTTGACACATTGCGATAAAGCCAGTATAGGTATGGATTCGGACGCAATTTGGCGCACCGAAAAAATACGTCTCCTTAAGTACTCTTAAAAGAATTTAAAAGAATCTAATATTAACCCAACACGTCGATTAATAAATTGAAGAAGAGGCGATTTTACTCAGTCTGGGCTTCCTCTTGAGAACAGCCCGGCAAATCAGGATCAGGTGAATCAACACCATCACCCCAAATAATGTCATGCCAAAGTTCATCGTGCGTTCTACTAACATTTAACAAAGCCGCCGCGTTGCGCTCAAACTCTGCAGCCCGCTGATGCCACACTTGGATAAATGGATATAAAACATAAGTAGACTGATGCGTACTTTGCGAAATCTTATAGATCAAATTCGCATCTTTCAAACGCTTTAATCCTGATACGACAAGATGTTCTGACAAACTTGTCAACTTTATCATCCACTCCTGAGTCATCGTAACCTCTCCCTGTTTTGGTCCACTTCGCCAATCGCTATGACGATTTAGAGCCATCCAAAGAATAAAGTCCGAAGCGCGGATCTTACCATCTATCCAACAAGAGATAGGAGATTCAGATATGATCTGTCCTTTAAACCCTCTACGAGGCGCCCAATAGCGCAAATCAAGTTCTCCAGCTTGTAGCCGGCTCGTATCTACATATTTGACAATTTCATAAACGCTACCGCCTTTTCGCTTATACCATCCTAAAATGAAACCGACATCTTGATGATGCTTTCGGGCTTGATAAACAAAGCGTTCGGAAAATTGAGTCTCTTGCACAATCTCATCAACCGATATAATATGGGATTTACCAGTATCATAGTTAGAACGGTAATGGAGATAATGCCACAAAGCAGCTTGCGCCCAAGTCATAGGTATCTCATCATTCCTAAAATAAAGTGTCCAGTGCATCGAACCTTCGCCAAACGGAACAGGATAAATAGGGAGGCTTTTCATATTCAGTTTTATTTTCTTTCTCACACAAAACAGATAAAAACATAGCAAAATCTCTAACTGCCAGTGCGAATCGTAAACAATTCGGGTTTGAGAACTATAGTCATTTCCCATCAGAAACGACAGAGAGTTTCGAGAACCTAACCCAGTTGCCAGTTGGGGGTGGCGGGAGGAATTGGAGTTCCCCGGCAATCCGCCACCTAAGTTCTCAATAATAATTATACGCTATTTCTCATAAAAAAACAACGAAAATTATCTATTTGTGGGTTATTTAGTTTTCAAATTTTTCGATGCTTTTTTGCTATTCCGTTAATGTTATATATGGTAGTCTCTTGTCCGTGTTTTTAGTCCCGTAGGGACTGAAGAGAGAAAAGATGTAGTCTTGTAGGTCGGGTAGAGCGAAGCGACACCCGACATGTTGACCATGAAACCCTAATATTGTCGGGTGTCGCTTCGCTCTACCCGACCTACGAAATAAACTAACCTCGCCAAATTACCATAATGGCATTCCCCGGAGTTCTCTCCTATAAGAAAGAAAATCGGGCCTTGATGAAGATTAAATAATATTTCGGTAATTTCTTTAGTCCCGTAGGGACGATATGTTTATAGAAAAAATGTTACCCACCGTCTCTTGAGTTCCGTAGGAACGACATAAAGGAATACACATATCGTCCCTACGGGACTAAGAGGCGTTATTCAACGTTTTTCTATAAACATATCGTCCCTACGGGACTGAAGTCTTGTAGGTCGGGTAGAGCGGAGCGACACCCGACATGTTGACCATGAAACCCTAATATTGTCGGGTGTCGCTTCGCTCTACCCGACCTACGAAATAAACTAACCTCGCCAAATTACCATAATGGCATTCCCCGGAGTTCTCTCCTATAAGAAAGAAAATCGGGCCTTGATGAAGATTAAATAATATTTCGGTAATTTCTTTAGTTCCGTAGGGACGATATGTTTATAGAAAATGTTGTCCACCCTTCTTGAGTTCCGTAGGAACGGCATAAAAAATAAATATATCGTCCCCGACAAATACCAAACGCGCATTTAGCGTTGATTCCCTACGAGACATCACGAAAAAACTTGATAAAAACAAAAGTTTGTGATAATATACCCACCAAATTTATGGCATGCCTTCTTGCGTAGGTCGCAATTCGGAGATCACTCCCGCTGCATACCAAACGCGTATTTAGCGTTGATTCACAGAAAATGTGTATCTTATTTTTAAAGTTCACTATATCAAAAAAAACATGATTTATTTTAAAGACTTAAAAGACGTTATCCAACTTTGCCACAAACGGCATAAAGCAACATTTCGCCAGCGGAGGTCATCGGTAAGGCCTGTTCTGTATAAAACAATGCCTTATAATGTGAAGGTTTATTGTGCGCGGAGATACCCCGTGATGCTTGATGATTTGGAATCCGCACACATCTCCTTTATGCCGATAGGGCGGTCTCCAGATAAAGACTACGGTCCACCGGATTTTGGGGGCGATCGATTCCTGACAAGGCAAACAACACTCAGTTGGGAACTCAGACAGTGGCGCGCATCGTGGGGAATTCAGGTGTATACCGGCATCCCATCCGAACTTAATGGCGCACGATGGCACGACCTGCATATCACATATCAAGCAATATGTGATGCCCCGGATGCTGTGATGACCTGTATTGAAACACTTGTCAGTTTCATGGCAAACCCGCTGCTAACGCTCACAAAGTCAGCTGGGCTACGTTTTACTTTCAGAGTCCTGGGTTACCTCCACCCAGACACGGCGGATGATAGATCGTACATCTATAAACATACACCGACACCGGAAAATCCCGGCCACCGAGATGTTTACCTTGAAATTTCTGGGGAAAACGGATACAGCCAGTGGGATTCTCAATACCAGATTCTATTCGGAGACCTGTTAGACCCGCCTGTGATTGCCAAAGAGGTCCTTTTTGTTCCTATCAATCACCTCCGCTCGGCACTTCACATGCCAGCACCATTTGGAACGCCGGCACCACTGGAAAAAAGAGAAGTAAGAACCGTTCCACGAATGATTCCTGCTGCTGTGCCACAATCTCTCAAATCAGATAATCTTGATCTCGCGAAAGAAGCATTTTTGAAACGCGGTTTCTCTTATCTGAAACGAGATGGCGATTTCCACCTTTGGATACATCCCAATAGAGACACTTGTGTAAAACTATGGGAAGATCAGGAGATTGTATGGATACGAGCAAACACGCCTGATAGCGAACTGCCCACGAAAACCACGCCAATAACAGATATATGGGATGATACCGGTATTACACCGCCAATTTCAAACGCTGGGCTGCCAATGAAAAAAGAACTTATCTCAATACAAAAGGGTGAACGGAGTCCGTTAGCGATAAGACGTCCCCGTATCGCCCATCGCAAACAAGAGTCTGCGACAAAAGTTTACAAGACACCGAAAGAAAGAGCTGCGCAGATACGGTGTGCTTTTCAAAGTGACGCAAGGGTTCTGAGCATCACACCAGGGACTATTCTCGACACAAATTATGGCGTAGAATTGCACCTTCTCGACGAGGGTTCTACCAGTTTAAACATACCGGACCCAGATTTAGCAGACGAGGCAGCCCAACGGTATCAGGAATTAGACCCCTCCTCTTTCGCGCGCTGGAGACCGAGGCGATACAACTGGGAGCAGGTAAAAGATATACCTGAAGATGTTCGGATGGCAAACCCGTTTCAAGGCGGTAATGTTTGTGAGGACCCCGAACGGTGCGACACACTTGCCGAAAAAGGGGGCGATCCACACGTAAGTATCTGTCCACAATGTCCCGTTTGGACAACGTGTCAGGAACGCGGGTTCTTATCACAATCACTCGCCTTACAATCCG
Organism: Candidatus Poribacteria bacterium; assembly: GCA_028818995.1. The sequence continues at coordinate 10,362 of JAPPMR010000785.1, forward strand.
CAAAAGTACAGGTATTGCCGTTCGCCCAACCGTTTCTCAATCCACAGCACGCTGATACATTAGGACGAATTATCGAACCGGTAGACGAAACAGAACGTATCCATATCATTGATGAAAACAGTACAGAAGTAGAAAACCTATTTATAAACTGCGAACTATCAACACACGTGTTAAAAGAATGGAGCGTGAATTGGGATGGCGATATTTTAGCGAGCTTTGCCAAAGCACTCCTAAATGCTATAGAATCCTACGGCGGATCCGATGGAAATCCTATCACACGGATTCGCGCAGCGATGCAGGCGTTTGAACCGCACGAAGAAGCACTCATTCAGCAGATGTGCCACGTAAATCTGAAATGCAAGATTGTAACACGCGGTATCGTTGATCCGGAAACGGGAGAAGAACTGGCACGTTTTAGTATAGAGTTTGAAGGGGGTGTTTCTGTTTACATTCCTGTGGACAACGAAGCTGCCCAGAAACTAAAAGCAAAAGAGCTTCCTTTTTTTCAGCCGCGCACCTTTGCCCCTAACGAAACCACGAAAATCACAATGGAGATGAAGCAAGCCATCGAGTTGGGTATTTTGGACGTGGGAACAGTTGAAAACATTCAGGAATTCCCAACCGTCTGCCAAAATCCGAACTGGACATCTTGGCATCAGCTGAAATGTTTCTTTACGCGTTACAAACGGGATGCTGATGCGCCGATGCGGTGTGATAGCCAAAAATTCACATTCTGGGTACCGCCGATGCTCCATCCGAGCGTCAAACGCCTTTTGTTAATTTCCCCAACGCTTTCCGAGCAACATCTTCGCAGAACGTTTCCAGACGAAGAAATTGAATTCACGCGTCTCGATCTTTCCGCTTGGGTAGCAAGTAACAAGGTCTTTCAGATCCGCACAAAGATCCCTCCACCCCAAACAATTTTAAACTACGAGAATAATTGGGACTTGATGAGTCTGTCTAAGGTGGGTCTGTCTAAATTGGGAGAACGTTTTTTTCTCGCCATTCGTAATGAAATTGAAAAGGACCCAAAAACGACGCATGCAATCATCACCTATGAAGGAATTCTCAAACATTTATCAGATTTAGCAGAAAAAGAAAATGTCTGCTTCGTTAAACACTTCAAAGACACATTTCGGCAGGAATCCATCTTTGAAGCACCACAAGTCTTATGGATTGTTGGTTCGCCACACTCGTCACAATTGACTATTTGGCAACGGACACAGATGTTATTTGGAAATGACGATAACCCCCTCCACTATGGTCACAAAATAGATCCTCACTACTATAAAGACAAACGGATGCAGGACGTGTATCAACAGAGTGCTGCTGGGCAACTCACACAAATTATAGCGCGAGCAGGGCTGGACCGTTGGACTGACAAGACGTTCGTACTGCTCACGAGCCTACCGCTGCCCGGCATTACGGATAGACCCGAAACACTCCTTTTTGATTGGATAGACTTTCAGCTCGCTGGCGGGTTAGATAAACTACCTGAAGTGATAGCGACACGTGAACGTTTTGAGACAGAACTCGCAAATTTAACACCAGAATCCAAGACGGCAGACGTGATACGTCTCCTGGAATGCTCTCCAAGAACAGCAGGCCGTGTGTTGAATAGGATAAGAGGCGGTAACCGTATAACTATCCGGGAGCAGATACTCTTTCTACTGGCGACGGGTGAGAAAAAAACATCCTTACTCGTTGAAGCCATTGATAGTAACGCGCAAACAATAGGAAATGAACTTAGGAAACTTATGGATAAGGGTGAAATTGTCCGGGTGAGCTGGGGGCTGTATAAACTGCCAGACGATTGAAAATTATATGTAGGAGCGATCTCCGCATCGCGACCATTGGTATGATTGGCTTGTAGGAGCGATCTCCGCATCGCGACCATTGGTATGATTGTCGGGAATCGGAGTTCCCTCCTACAAAGAAAGATACATATTGTAGGAGAATCGCGACAGATTACCAGGAAACAATCAACCTTCAATTCGTTCCTTCTCTGCTTGGTACGCCGCAATGACAGGGGCGATCAAATCAGCACAGAACTCTTCGCCAAGTATTATATTTATTTCTCCAGCGACTAACCCACCTACTGCGTAAGCATCCTTCACAAGCGTTCGCGAGTAACACGTTCCACGCACGCCGTTCTGACATACTCCCAAGTCTAAAGACTTGGGGTTCTTTCGCCTCTTGTAGAGGCGTTCTCTGCTCAGGCAGAGCGACAGAGGTGTTGATTGTATCTCACACCCAAGGGGAATGCCAGCGTCCCGACTACTGGGTTATTTATCAACCCAGATACTTTGTTGAAAATGTTTATAGCACCGACACCATCTCTGTGGTATGTGAACTCACATTGTTTGCAGTGATAGTTGCGGTTGTTAGGTTTCTTTCTATGTCCACATTTTGGACAGGTTTGTGAGGTATATGCTTCAGATGCAGAAACAACTTTGATACCTTTGAGTTCAGCCTTGTAGCCTATTTTCTGTGCTATTCGTGCGAAAGCCCACTGGTGAAGTTTCTGGTTAGACTTTTTAGAATACTTGATACTTTCACGGATGCCGTTTAGGTCGCCAATCACAATCGTATCCGCCTTCGCTCTTTGGCAGTCGGATATGAACCTTGAAGTGATTTTGTGTTCAGCATCCTTGATTTGTGCGTCAAGTTTGTCCAAAGTCCTACGTTTCGCTTCTTGAAGTCTATACCAGCGTTTAGATCGCTTCTTGCATCTATCCATCTTAGCAGAGAAGTGCGCTTTTACTTTGTTTCTATACTGCAGGATAGACCGCAACTGGCGTCCGTTATAGATGGTAGTTCTTTTACCATTGAAACTCACAATCGGGTGGATTTCACCCATATCCACAGAAACAGTGATACCTGTATCCTGTTTCGGAGGCACATCTACTTTATAGACAAGGGCGAAGTAGTAATGTCCGCGCTTGAAATACATCTCAACATAGTTCGGTTTTTCTCGCACATTCTCAAGTAGGACAGGCGTGCGTCCTTTGCCATTAGATAATATCAGGTGTCCATCTTTGATACGGATCGCTCCTGACTTCCAACACACCTTAAAAAACTTTCGTGTCCGCCTGGGTGGTTTCGCTTCGGTGTTAGACTTGCGAACTTCAAAGAAACTTTTGAGACTATCAAAATAGGCATCCGCACACGCCTGTATGGATTGAGAATGCAACGGATATGCCTTGTGACGCAGATACTTTTGCACCCAACCCTTAGAAAGCCAAAACCTTTTACGCTGAAAGGTTTTCCGAACAAGAGATACGACTTTAGAGTAGCAACGCCCAGACGCACGCGCAAGATCATCTAATTGAGATGTCCGTTTCTGTTTTCGTGTCTTGGTGATATACATCGCTCTGCCCTCACATCGTTAGACCACTTTTGAATGGTGCGGTGGCACTCTCAAGCGAGAGGCAAAATCCACCGCAACGATGTCTAAAGAGCCTATCACATTTCTTGAACAAAATCAAGTTCTTTTGATAAATGGAGGCGTTATCGGTTTTTCATCCGCGTCTTGAAAGACGGGGATAAAAAACCGAACGTTTGGTAATAAAAGAAAGAGAAGTCAAGACAAAAGTTGACATGCTCTCCATCCCTAAACAAATATTCAACAACTCAGCACAAATTGGGCAGCACTAACAAAATTCTATCATTTATAACTGTTTTGAAATAAAAAACAATTATGAATCATTACAAGGTGGGTGTTGCGCCTTCATTAGATTATCAACTATCTGCCGCGTCTTCCTCAAAATGAACATATAGGGCATTAGCAGACAACCTACAGACACATATCCACTTCTCGTGATCCGTTATCGTGCTTTTAAGCGTCCCTGTCTCACCAATATACAACGGTTCACTGTTTCCATTCTCCGATCTGGCGAAAATGTAAACCGCTGCTGCCTCCGGGAATTCATCCCTCAGAGAAAAATACTTGAACGGATAATAATAACCAGATACGCCTAAAAAATAGACCTCTTTATTTTTTTTCATTTTTCACCTACCTATCAAATTTCCCTACCTATCAAGTGGGAGACTATAACACATAATGCTTATCCTAAGGGGAGAGGTAGATAAGCAAATATGTATTATAGCCTTGTTAATGGCAGATATTTTATATCGCCTCTGCCGGGGGCGAGGTGTAAAAGTCTTACGTTATGATTATTTTCGTATTGACATTTTGCGTGTGGCGGTAATTAATGTTATTTTAGTTATAATAGGACATTATATATTATTATCCAATAAATAGTGTATAAAGCCTATTTCAAACCCTAATAATACAGTATTTTTAAGTAAAATACAAGCAGAAATTGCGAATTTACTTGAAAATCGTTTAATACTTAGCCAATTTCTTGTGAGAAAAGTCCTCTTTTCAAATACCGTGCTTATCTACCTTCGGTGTCAAGACCCCGCTGCTTTAGCACGGGGATGTAGACACCGCTAATATATTTCTTTATCATAAGTATTGACTTTTTCGTGTATTTGTGGTATCTATTCATATCATCGTTGCGGTGGATTCTACCTCTCGCTTGAGAGTGCCACCGCACCATTTAGAAGTGGTGTCATGATGATAAGGAAATACGATGAGAACCTACAAATACAAGCTACAACATCATAAAAGAAATTGCTATTTGCAAAGGGACTTGTTCACTATTGCACATGTCCACAATCACTTTGTTGCGTTGTGGCAACGTCACTATAAGATATATGGACACTGTGAAGGTTACAAGCGACCGAGTGCGTATCGGATGATCAAACATTTGACAAAACTGAAGCGACTTGCTAAATACCGACATTGGACTATTCCATATTCTTGGTGTTTGCAAGAGTGCATACAACGCATTGATAGGGGTTGGCAAAACTTCTTTGAAGGCAGAGCGAAGCGTCCGCCCAAATTTAGAAGTCGGCATAAATACAAATCCATGACCTTTGCTGGTAGTCAAGTGAAAATAGAGCCTATTGAGAAAGAAAAAGTCTGTCACGCCTGCGGACAAATCCAAATGTTCTTTGATTTGAGTATTCGCGATTGGTATTGCCATACCTGTAAAATCAATCATGACCGTGATATAAACGCAGCAATCAATATTCATAAGGTAGGGGCATCTACCTTTGGAGAAGAGGATGTTAGACTTGCTTCGGCAAGCAATCCTTGTTGATACCACAATCTACCCTGTGGCATGGGGACTAAGAATCCCCCTGCTTTAGCGGGGGAGTATGTCAATTCAACATTTGACTTAAAACCAGATTTTTGATAATATTCACTACTAACCTAAATGAAACTGATAACAAACTACTTACTATAGTTATCGCTCTTCAGTGTCAAGACCCCGTTGCTTTAGCACGGGGATGTAGACACTGCTAAAGACTTTTTCTATGAAAACAAACTTGACTTTGTGAGCAAAATGTAGTATATTGATTAGACCAGTTCAGTGGTAGGTTTTTGACGAGCCTACCACACCACGTCAAATGGGAACTGGATTCTTCTGAGAACTGGCATACCATGTTAAAGACACATAAGATTGCTTTAGATCCGAATAATATTCAAATGCGTTGGTTTGCCCAACAATGCGGATATGCGCGTTTTGCCTACAATCATGCTTTGGCAGACTTTAGATCGGAGTTAGACAAGGATAACTTCTTGTCTGTAGTCAAACTCAATAAAAGATTTAATGTAGCCAAGAAACAGTATGATTGGACAAAGGATATGGATCAAGTTGTTGCAAACAAAAGTATCTTTGGGAATCTATCGTCTGCTATTGCGAATTGGGTATCTAAGCGTGCGAAGTTTCCTAAGTTCAAAAAGCGTGGCATTAGAGACAGTTTTACAACGAATAATCAGTCTGTAGAAGTGAATGACAAGCGTATTAAGTTGCCCAAGATTGGTTGGATAAACATGTTTGAATCACTTCGTTTTGTGGGTAAGATTATGAAGGTTACCGTCTCACGGACAGCCCATCGTTGGTTTGTATCTATTACAGTAGAGGTTGCAGAGGATACCGAAGCAGTTGATACCTCAACGCACCCTGCGATTGGTATTGATGTAGGTATAAACACATTAGCAACATGTTCAGATGGCAGTAAATATAAGAATCCGAGACCACTCAAACGCTATGAGAAAAAGTTAGCAAGAGAGCAACGCAGACTCTCTAAAAGAAAGTCGCAGTCTAACAACTGGTAAACAACTGCATAAAGTGCAAAGGATACACTATAAGATCGCATGTATAAGAGAAGATATACACCATAAGGTATCAACGGATCTTGTTTCACGTGCATCTGCTATCGGTATAGAAACACTCAAAATCACCAACCTGCTAAAGAATAAGAAAATAGCAAAAGCATTGTCAGATGCAGGATTAGGTAACTTTCTCACAATACTGAAAACAAAAGCAGAAACACTTGGCATACCTGTAACGGAAGCAGATACATTCTTTGCCAGTAGCAAGACCTGTAGCGGTTGTGGACATAAAAAGAAAAACTTAAGTCTTTCAGAAAGAACCTATCATTGCAGTCAATGTGGTATTTCTATTGACAGAGATATAAATGCTGCAATCAATCTAAAACCGACTACGGCAGGGCATGCCGAAAGTCACGCCTGTGAAGTCAGCTAAGCCCTCAGTTCAGGAAGCAGTTTAGGAAAGAGGCACGAGACACGGAAGCAGGAAAAGCCACTTGGAAACAAATCACAATGTTTCCAGTGTAAGAGCTAAGAACCCCCGTTGCTTTAGCACGGGGAGTATGTCAGGGATGTGTACTGATGACAACCGATGTCCTACAAGATATTATTTCACGTTGCCATCAACGGCACGAGAAGCCACTTAAGCAACGGAAAACGGTATTAGCACCTCCGATTTACAAAGGGTATCCTTACCATTTCAAAGTCTATTGTGCACACAGATATCCTGTGATGCTTCAAGACTTAGAGACGGCAGGCATTTCTTTTATGCCGATAGGGCAGGCTCCTGGAACCGACTGTCCCCCGCGTCAGTTTGGAGGGGAGCGGTTCTTGAAACGCCAACAGGCGGCAGACTGGGATGCCGTTCGATGGTACAAATCGTGGGGGATCCAAGTATATACGGGTATGCCTTCGGCGCGCGATGGTGCGCCATGGCATGACATAGATTTTAAATATGAGGCTATCTGTGCTGCACCTGATGCAGTTCTCGCTTGCGTTCAAGCACTTGTTAACAGCGTTGTGAACCCATTATTGACAATGTCAAAGTCTGGTGGGCTGCGCTTCTCTTGCAGGATACCGGAGTACCTACACCCGAACACCGAGCAGGCACGGTTGTATGTCCAGGAACAGACCCAAACAGTAGAGAATCCGAACCTACATGAAGCATATATTGAGATTTTGGGTGAGAAGGGATACAATCGCTGGGATGCACGCTATGAGATTCTGCTCGGAAATCTGTTAGATCCACCTATAATTTCTAAAGAGGTTTTCTTTGCACCTATCGATGCACTTCGCGCTACTACGCTTCACAAACCTGTTCTCCAAAGCGTACAATACGAGGAGGATATCCCAGCCGCACCATACTTTCTCGAATCAGGTAAACTTGAACTTGCCAAAGAAGCATTCCTTAAGCACGGTTTTTCTTATGTGAGACAGGAGGATGGATTTCATTACTGGCGCCGACGAGATGATGGAATTGGTAGCGCAGAAGTATCATTATGGGAGAGTGAAAGTGGCGTGTGGATACGTGCTTCCACGTCTGATGCCGGACTACCCACAGAGGCAACACTCATAACAGATGTTTGGAACGATACCGGCATTCTGCCGCCGCTCCCTGCAACGGGGCTGCCTTTAGATGATAAAGTGCTTGCCGTGCAAGAAGGAAAACTCAGTCCACTGGCAATAAGACGTCCTAAGCCGATATTACGCAAGCCCGAACCTACCGAAAAGACTGATGAAACACACGAAGAGATGGGTGTTCAGGGGCAGCGTGCTTTTGAGAGGAACGCGCGCGTTCTTGGGTTTATCCGCGGGACAGCCTCAGAGAAAGACCCTGAAGTAGAATCCCTTCTACGGAATAGCGAAGTCATCTATTTAAACGTGCCAAGTGGTAAACCCGCAGCATCAGCAGAACAATTTCTTCAAAAGCGAAATGTGGAATCGGCTGCATGGTGGCGGGATAGGATGTATCTATGGGATCAGGTGAAAGATATCCCCGTTGACGAGCGGATGGCAACTCCCTTTCAACGTGGAAATGTCTGCGAGGATGCTGAGCGGTGCGAGGCACTTGAGGAAAAAGGTGGGAATCCGAACGAAATTATCTGTCCACAGTGCCGCGTTTACACAGCATGTCAGGAACGTGGCTATTTATCGCAATCCTCTACATTAGAAACTACGAAAGCAAAAATAATAGAAAAATATAGACTGTTTATGGATCCAGCATACACAAAAATAGCGGATCAACTTCTTGAAGCGCGCGATGGAACACAGTCACTCTGTATCAATAATATCAGGAGAGCGAATCAATTGTTTCCCAGATGCAAACTATCTAAAACGACATTGGAGGAATGGATTATCAACTGGCAAGGCAGTGCCTTAGGAAACTTTGCGATGGCTTTGCTGAATGCGGTAGAAATCAGAGACAGATACCATGCCGACGCTATCAAACGTCTTCGAACAGTGATGCAGGTGTTTGAATGGTTGGAAGAAGAACTCATCCAACAGATGTGCCACGTTAATGTACGGGGCAAGGTGGTTGCACGAGAGGCAATTGATGCAGAGACTGGAGAAAAATTAGCACATTGGACAATAGAATTTGAGCGGGGGATCTCTGCTTATATTCCTTTGGACGCTGCGGCTGCGGACAGGCTGGCGGCACAAGAGCTGCCTTTTTTCCAGCCCCCCACTTTTGTTCCTAACGAAGACATGAGATTTCCGATGTCAATAGCGGATGCTGTCAGGTTGGGTATCTTGGATGTGGCGACTGTTGAAAACATTCAGGAGTTCCCAACGGTTTGTCAGGATCCACATTGGACGTTTTGGCATCAACTCAAATGTTTCTTTGCACATTACACGAGGGACGCTGATGCGCCGATGCAATGGGAGGACGAAGAACTGCGGTTCTCGATACCGCCGGTCCTTGATCCGCGCGTCAGGCTCCTTTTGGTCACTGCCCCAGTTCTCTACGGCAAACATCTACGTCGTGCATTTTTCGATGAGGAAGTTGAGGTCCTTCCGCCCCAATCGATGGCGTGGGCTCCCGGAAATCGCGTTTTTCAGATTCGCACCGGTATCTATCCATGGAAGACAATTTTAGACATTAGCAACACCTGGGACAGTCTCGGGGTGTCTGAAACAGGGCAGCACATTTTTTGGCGGATCCAAGCCGAAATTGAAAGAGACCCCAATATTAAGCACGGGATTATAGCCGATGTTCATGCAATTGAACAGTTGGAGGATATCGCGAAAAATGAGAATGTCTGTTTCTTGACGAGTTTTGATGTAGTGGAAGGATTGGAGACCGCTTTTCAAGCGGCGCAAGTCTTATGGATAGTTGGCATACCAAGAGTGGGCCCCCGTTCCCTTTTAGAGCGCACGCGAATCCTATTTGGAAACGACGAAGAACCTCTTTCTTATGAAATGGAACTTGAGCTCTACCGTTACAAAGACGAACGCGTCCAAAGCGTTTATGAAGTGGAGGTCTTCCGTATTTTCAGAGAGATTATAGAGTTAGCTCAGCTGAACCGTTTGGCAAACAAGAAAATTATGTTGATTACAAGTTTGCAAGTTCCTGAAATAACAGACAGACCTGAAACTCTCTTTTTCGACTGGGCAGATTTTGATGTCGCCGGCGAGTTAGATAAACTGCCCGAAGTGATAGCGACACGTGAACGTTTTGAGTCAGAACGCGACAATCTGACACCAGAATCCAGCAGAAAAGAGGTAGAAGATGTTCTGGGATGTTCCTCAAGGCAGGCAAACCGAGTGTTGCAAAAGCTGAGAGGGGGGAAGACACGTGTTACTTTCCGCGCTCAAATTCTCACACTTCTCGCTGACGGAGAAAGAAAAACACCGGAAATCGTGGAAGCAATTAAAGGACATCCAAAAGCAATAAATACAAAACTCACGCGTCTTGTAGACGCCGGTGAAATTGTAAAGATTAAACGAGGTTTGTATACACTGCCAGAGGCATAAATGGTGTTTTCTGTTTTAATGAGAACCCGCGTCAAGCTGGAAAACTTGGCGCGGGTTATGTTACATTACTGAGTTTTAAGTGTTGCCCAAGTCATAGCAAGTTTACCAGAGGCATAGACATCAGCTGCTGTCTCAGCATCCATTACGGAAGCAATCTCGTCCTCGCTAAGGTCACGATTATAGAGACGCACTTCGTCAATCTTACCTTTAAACAGATACTCATGATTGGCGCGTTCATTCGCACCAGCACCGATGAGAAACTCCTGCTTTGTGTTGAGTACAGGCTCCGCGTCAACTTCTCCGACAAGTTCACCGTTTACATAGAACTTCTGTTTACCATCGGCATACGTGCCAGCCAGGTGATCCCATTTACCTAAATTGATAGCAGGCCCTGTTATTGGACTCCATCTATTACCGACACCTGTCCAAAATTGCCATTTGTTGCCAGGTTCTGCATAGATAATATATCCGCTTACAGGTGGCTCATCACGAGACGAAATCACAGCACGATGTCCTGCGCTACCGGGTTCTACATTTGCCCATGCAGTCACAGTAAATGCTTCCGAATTCAAGTCTGCATGAAACTCAACACTCACCTCATCACCTGCTTGATCAAACTCAAGAGCGCCACCGAAGTATCCATCATTTGTCCACTGCGGATCGCCCATTAATTTACCATTATGACCATTGCCTGTTAAATCTTCCGTTGTATCACCTTTACCTTCATTGAATCCCCAATACGCTATAAGCCCTTTCTCTACAGATAGGACTGGCAATGTTATGAAAATTGATGAGAAAAGTAAAGTGATTATCAAAGTTACAGTTTTCATTTCTATCTCCTTATTCATTTTAGACTTTGACAGGGCGCTCTAATGAACGCCACTATATTATTTACAATAGACATTATAACATATTAGTTACGATAAGTCGTGTTAATTTATAATTCACATAAAACGTAAATTGTCTATACACAACCGTAGACTATACGGTATTTTCTGAGATAAACAGCACTTTCATGGAAGCAATGCTTACATGAAAGTATTGATTACAAGTAGATAGCACTTACATGTAAGCAAAATTTACCAAACGTTCGGTTTGAAAGCCCCGGCTTTCAAGGCGGGGATGAAAAACCGCCAAAAAACCTTGATTTTTTTCAAGATATATGATATTCTATTTCTATCACTTGGAACCGCGAAATAAATAGAACGCTAAACCAAAGTAGCAGGGGTTTCATTTTGGGGTATCAGTAATCCCTGTAGTCGGTCATTGGCTGGACCCGCAATCGTTGCTATTGTGTCGCCCGATGAAGTTGCTATACACGGAAAAGCCCGATGCAACTCTAAAAGTCGGTAAACTTGATAAATCAAGTAAGAGATGCCCACTTCTCCAGTACAGTTCAGAATTCAGAAGACCTAAATAACCCCAATCCTTTAGGTTTGGGAGCAGTCAGAAATGTGTATCTTAACTCTCACCGATAGCGTTATATAAACTTTTTTATCATACATAAGAAAGGACTTTGAGAATGAGAGGTTTAATTTACAAAATAACCTGTCAACCCACTCGGCAATCCTATATAGGTAAAACACGTTCCACACAGCAGCAAAGATGGTACCAGCACTGTTCGGATGCTAAGCGCAATAGTGATAAGGATTTGCACCAAGCCATCCGTGAATATGGCAGCGATGCTTTTCAGGTCACTACCTTACAAGAATGGGACGACATCTCTGACGATGCGTTGCAAGCTGCAGAAACCTATTTCATCACGGAACATAATACTTTCCATAACGGGTATAATATGCAGGTCAAGGGGGAGCCGTCTTACACACCCGTTCCTATTGAAATGCACACACAGGTCAGCGAGCGTTTACAATCCGAAGTTAAACGTTTGATGTCTGCCTCTTTAAGCGATAACACGCAACGCGCATATCGGCATGCACTCCAAAGTTTGGATCAATACCTAAACGGACAGCGGCTTACCGACAGCGAACTCACCGCTTATATCACACATCTCCACGATAACGGCAAATCCCCAGCCACCATCAGCCAAGTCGTTGCCGCAGTTAAGTGGCAACTGAAAAAAGACAACGAAACTATCCATTTACCTATAACCGATACAACGCTCGCAGGTATTCGGCGTGATGGAAAAGAGAGGGGACGCGGGCAGGTAGATGGGCTTATTTGGCAAGATGTAGAAAGAATCTGTATAAAAGCAGAAACCGAAGACACACTCGCGGGCTTACGAGACGCTGCGATGATACGACTGATGAGTGATTGTTTGCTACGGATCAGTGAGGTTGTCACTGTTAATGTTGGTGATTTCAAAGATAAAACTTTGACGCTCCAAACCTCTAAATCTGACCAAGAAGGGCACGGCGAAACATTATACGTTTGTGACTCTACACGGAAGATACTGAAGCAATATCAAGAAAGAGCAGGTATTACACACGGTGCTGTTTTCAGACACATCCGCCGCGGTGGACATATTCAGAAAAACAGGCTTCATGAACATTCTGCTCGGCGTATCATACAAAAACGTGCAAAAGATGCCGGTGTGGAAGGGTTTATCTCTGGGCATTCACTACGTGTCGGCTCGGCTGTCTCGCTTGCGCAGGCGGGAGCGTCTATTGTGGATATGCAGGTGGCGGGCAGGTGGAAATCATCACAGATGCCGGCACATTATGCTAAAGCCGAACTTGCAGAACGTGGCGCTATCGCAAGATTCAAGGATGGAAAAGTGCAATAGACTCCGTGATCAAGGAAAATGCTACAAAATATCTTGAAATTAGATCCAACTTTTAACGGATCAACACCCAACTTTTTCTGCAAACTTATTGTAAATATATTGGATATCTATTGTTTGGCAAACCACAAAAACTTCTTATCATCACACAGAACAAGATATAATATCAGCATAAAAACAAAACCTATCTCCAAATCGCGACTTTACCTTCAGAAAAAACCGAAAAATGAACGATTTTAGGGACACATTTCGTAATTTTGACAATCTTTTTACAGAATTATGCAAATTTGTGTAAATTTAAGTTGATTTAAAAGTGGAGTTAATAGTAAAATGAAATTGTCAGGAGAGTTAAATAGATTATGTTTAAAAGCCGAAAAGACCCAAGGCTTTTAAACACAAACACCTCGGGTCCACCCTACAAAAGTAGTATTCGGCGCGATTTTTTGGCGACCAGCTCGAAAAATCGTTTACCTGCTAATAAGCAGGATGATAAGAGTATAACACATCATAAAATAAAAAACAAGTTTTTTATTATTTTTTATGAAAAAATACTCTTATTGCCTCAAAATAAGGTGTTTTATGACTGTAAAAACGTTAAATAATGTAGATTTGGCTCAACCTAATCCGATATCTTCAGGCGTATACCCCGACATCTACGAAAACTGCCCAAATGATGAGCCGGTCGAGCCATCTCGTCCGTCCATCTTCGTAGAAACACAGGAAGATACGATGCAAGTTCCTTTTGGAACATTTAGTATGTTAGACGCTTTAATGGAAGGCACAGAAAAAGCGTTCGATACGGCGATCTATCAATGCTACAACGCGTTTTCTAATTGGGATTTAGGTTTATCTCATTCACTTTCAACCCGCCACGTTGGTAAGTTGTTTACGGTATCTCACCAATATGTGCAGCAAGCACTTTCGCGTTTGACTAACAAGAAATGGATGAAGCGTCTTTCCGGTAAATATAAGATCAGCAAGTTTGAGCTTAAGCATCATCTCTGTAATCACGAAGATATTCCGCATGATAAAGACGGTAGACCCACTAAGTGTGCGATGCCGCGTGGCTTTGGTGGTTTATTCGAGCGTATGATGTCTGGTGATGTTAGTTGGAAGTCGTTAATAATATGGATGCTGCTGAAGATTAATTCAGATTTTACGACAGGTATTACGGAACCTGTGGGCATAAAACAACTTTGTGAATGGACGCGGTTCGGCACAACGACGGTATCCGATTGTATTAAAGAACTTGAGTCTGCAGGTATGTTAGGGAAGTTGGAACGTCGCCCGCAAGAAGCACAGTCGTATCAATTGTATCCCAAGCCTTATGCCGAGCGTAGAGAGCGCACACCAGAGGCGGAGCGGACGTGGCGTGATATGCGTGTTGAAGGTAACTGGCGGTACAGTTTTAACGAGGAATGGCGTGTCAATGTTAAGACTGCGGATATTCAGTATAGCCCGGACAAGAAGAAACCTTTTCGGAATGCATCTGACTACGAAAAGTTTCAGGTGATGCCCAAGAGTATAAGGAGGGATTTTGATTTAGCGGTTCGTATCCATTCGGATATGGCAGCCGCTCTCAATAAAAGTCCGTGTCCCACCTAAAAAAGTAGAAATCAAAAAGTATTATTCAGCCTATCCGATGTGGGTAGGCTATCGGTGTTGCAGAGATTGTTCTGTTTTTCGTTATTTTCAGGCGTTTTTCGGTAAAAATAAAGGGTTCATTGATTTTCGGTGAAAATATTGAGACCAAGTGTTAGAATTTTCCTGAAAAAGTGAACTTACACAAAATTTAACTTTTGTGAATTCCTGTGAGTTGTCACTGAATTCCTGTGAGTTGCCACTGAATTCCTGTAAATTGCCACCAAAAATTTTTGAGAGGTTGTAAAGCTTGTGTAGGCTTAGGTTTATGGGATTAGTGGAAATCGGTACCACTTTCTGTACGTACCAAATATAATTAACGTACCCATGCCAATTTTAATTTTAAAAAAAGAAGAGGCAATACTAACATCAATGCAAAAGAAAAAGTAAAAAGAAATCATGTATAATATAAAAAGAACTTTAATTTCGAATCAAATACTACAGTATCTAAATTGACAGGAAAATCCTCTTATGAACTATATATTTTTAGGCGGTGCCGGCGAAGTCGGCGCATCTTGTTTACTTATATCAGTTGCACACCGGCATATCTTGTTTGACTGCGGGATACGCGTCAATCAAACTGGGGCTGACGCACTGCCTGATATTGAACTACTTAAACAAAACGTGCCAACGCTTGACGCTATCTTCGTCTCACACGCACACGCTGATCATATCGGTGCGCTGCCACTCGCGCACGCTGCATTTCCACAAACCCCTATCTATACGACAGAACCGACACAACGCATCTCCGCAATCATGCTCGCGAATGCCGTCCGCCTACAAGAAGGCGAACAGAATGAAGATACAATCCCACTTTTCACGCAGGAAACTGTTGATGCAACTATCGCAAAAATGCAAACACTAAATATGAGCGAATGGATTGACTTATGGGACGGCTGGCGTGTCAAGATGGTGCGTTCTGGACACATACTGGGCGCGGTCAGTATCTTGCTTGAAACACCTGAAGGGACTTATCTATATGGTGGAGACATCTCTACTTTTCATCAGAAAACTATTGACGGGCTTGCGCTTGAGGAAATTGCTGGCACACAACCCGATTTTATGTGGAGTGAAGCGACTTATGGAGACGGTAATCACCCAGCACGCAGCAGTGAAGAAAAGAAACTTGCTGAGGCTGTCGCGACTGTCGTTGGAAACGGTGGCTCTGTCCTCATACCGAGTTTCGCCCTCGGACGCGCGCAGGAAATCATTTTGATACTCAGGGATGCAATGATTAGCAAAAACATTCCAGTGTTTCCCGTAGTAACTGACGGGCTTGTTAATTCTATCTGCTCGGTATATGAAACGCTTACGCCTTATCTGGGGGCAAAACTGCAAAAACACCTTGAAAACTCACAACAGCCTCTATTCTATTATAGAAACTTCCGAAGGGCAAGAATGGGGGAACAGGAAGCGATTTGTAAAAATGAGACACCCAAATGTATTATTGCAAGCTCCGGTATGCTCACCGGTGGTGCTTCGGTGACTTATGCAAAAGGGTTGGCTGCTAACGAAAAAAATGCTATCTTTTTGTCGGGGTATCAGGATGCGGAATCACCCGGTAGAAGACTACAGGAACTCGCACAAGGTAATACGCTCGCTTTTTCTGATGGCACAAATGTGGTTGTTAACTGTCAAGTAGAAAGATTTAAACTTTCTGCCCACAGTGATCAAGGGCAACTGCTTTCCGTCATCAAACAGGTGAAACCGAAAGCACTCGCGCTCGTTCACGGTGAAGAAAACGCTCTGTCTGCTATGCGGGAAAAGGTAGGAAAAAATTATCATGTAACCTGCCCTGTCAATGGGCAAATGTTAGATGCCACAGATAAGCCTGAGTGCGTTTCTCCAAAAATACAGGAACAACTTCGGAAAAAGGAAAGGGTAGACTTTGATGTGGAGATTACAGATACCGGCGTTGTGCTTGATGAGGATATACTCAGTTTAGATCGGTGGAAAGACTTTGCCGACGGGAAGCATACAGCAACGATAAAAGGGGAGCGACTCATTATTCGGAAAACATAGCAACTCGTCTATGGAGATTGCATCGTTACCCATTTTTCGCAATTGGGGGTTTGCCTTTTTGCTCAAATAGAGCATTGAGAGCATCACCTAAAACATCTTGAAGGTTCTTGTCTTCCTCAGCTGCGATAACACGCAATTGACGATGCACCTCCGGCGCAAAATAACCTGAGATGTTCTTTTTACCAATACGCGATGCTGCAATTTTCTGATTAGCAGGTGCAGATTCGACGGTTTCAGGTGTGTCCGTTTCCTGCTGCTGTTCTTCGTTTTCTTTGAATACTTGTGCGAGATTCACTTTTTTATCTTTTGACATACTAACCTCCTATACGTCCAATTCGCTTGCCAAATATGTGTAGAATGCTTTTACCTCATCTGATGCTTTACCACTGGGTTCAAATTCCTGTACTGTGAGCCCCGCGTTGTAAGCGTGTACAAAAGCGATACGGTGTCCGAACCCACATGGCGCACACGGCACGTTGTAGATACTAACTGCTTCTTCGGCTTGTTTCGTTAGGTCGCCGCGAGAAGGAATGCTGTTGAAAACGATACGAGCCGGCACTTTTGCCAGACGGACGACATCTATTGTTGAACCAATTGCCTGTAAATCTATGAGTGCGGGTTTACACGGGATCACTGCCATGTCTGCAGCACGTGCTGCATCTAATGCGGATGCCTCAGTATGTGGGGCTGTGTCCAAAATGGCGAGTGTCGCACCATTCTCCGCTGCAAGTTGCAATATCTTTGGTAATCGTTCAGAGTGTGTAGAGATCACCGCTGGGGTGTCCTCTTTACGATTATCTCCCCATTTTGCAGCACTGGTTTGCGGGTCGAGATCAATCAGTGCTGTTGTATGTCCAGCGTTTTCCGCTGCGATAGCAAGATTCGTCGCGATAGTAGTTTTTCCCGTCCCACCTTTGCGAGATAAGATAGCAACTGTTTTCATTCGTCCCTCCAGTTCACAGGTAAGATACGCTTATTTGTAGGACAAAGTTACATGTAATTTTGTAAGGTGAATTTACATGTAAACATTGCTTCCATGAAAAGTCCGACAGTCAAGGCAACAATTGCTAACACATATATGGATGTTATGATTCTTTTTTTCTTCATGCCAATCTCCTTTATCAATATCTGCTGCAAATTGGGGATATAGTAGCGGCTACGGAAGTGCGTAGACACCCCGCCGCACCCTGATAATCTTACCTTCATCTAAAAGCCGCTTCAGCTCATTTCCGATCGCCTGAGGGCTGGCATCAATCGCTGAGACGAGTGATGATGTTGTTTTCTCACGGCTGGAGGAGAGAAGAAAAAGGATCTGCTCTCGAAAAGTAACGCGAGGAATGTTGCCGCCCCGCAGCTTCTGCAACATACGGTTTGCTTGCCTTGAGGAGCATCCTAAAATACGTTCTACTTCTTCTCTACTGGATTCGGCTGTTAGGTTTTCACTCTCCGTCTCAAAACGTTCGCGTGTGCGTATTGTTTCCTCAAGTTTATGTAACCCACCAGCGATTTCAAAGTCTTCCCAATCAAAAAGAGATGTTTCCGGTCTATCAGTAATGTTGGGTATTTCGAAGTTGTTGAGCAGCATCACCGTCTTACCGCTACTGCTGTTTAGTCCTGCCCATCCGACAATCTGTGTGAGTATCCCCACCACGTTTTGATCATAAACCTTTTGTATCCGTTCGTCTTTATAGTTGTCATTCCATACATCTGCTTCGTAATTAAGCGGTTTTTCGTCATTTCCAAACAGCATTTGTGCATGGTGCCAAATTGCGTGTTGATGCCAATATGGTGTGCCGACAATCCATAAGACCTTTGCTGTTTCAATGTTTTTCTCTATCTTGGGTAACGCTTTAAAATTCGCTACGAAACAGACGTTCTGCATTGCTGCCAGGTCCGCCAATTTATTCTTAATTGAACCATTTGTGACAATTGCGTGTTTTATGCTTGGGTCCCTGTTAATTTCTGCATGGATACCTAAAAAATAACGTTCGCCTAATTTAGACAATTCCCCAATGCGTGAGTTGTTATTGTAGTTTAGATATGGACGTAGCGAGTTGTTACTCGTGCGGAGCTGAAAGACCTTGTTACCCGACACCCATGCTGTCGGTTCAATACGAATGACATCCATTTCCTCATCCGGGAACGCCCTGTGAAGCTGCGGATCAGAAAGGAATGTTGATATTAACAAAAGACGTTTGACATTTGGATGCAGCTTAGGCGGCATCCAAAACGTCAAAAATTCATCGTTTAACCGCATAGGCGCATCAACATTTCGCGGGTAATGCGCAAAGAAACGCTGCAACTGATGCCAATACGTCCAATCCGGATTCGGACAGACGGTGGGTAATAATTCTATTTTTTCTAAGGTTTCTGTGTTGTCGATAGCGTAACGTGCTAATTCCGTTTTTGTTTTGGTGTCCACAATTCTATGTGCCACAATTTTGCCTTGTACATTAATGTAACACATTTGCTGAATAATCTCATCTGCGTGTTGTTGGAACGCTTCCACCACAGCACGAATCTGACCAATAGGATTATTATAAGGTTTGCGTTGCGTTTCAAGGGCGTTCATTAGTGCCACGGCAAAGTTGCCCAAAGCGCTTCCTTGCCAGTTGACGCTCCATTCCTCTATGACTTTTTTTGGAATCAGACATTCAAAAAATAGGTTTTCTATTTCTGTTTTACGTTCATCAATGATACAGATACGTTCCGGTTCATTTGTGGATCCCAATATTTGTTGGACCAAGTGTGTGTGTCGTGGATCCAGAAACAGTTTCCCGACTGGTGTTATCTGTGCGTTTGCGCGTTGTAATGTGAGCGGTTGTGAAAGATAGCCTCGTTCTTGGCATGCAGTATAAACGGGACACTGTAGACAGATAATCTTTCTCGGATTTCCACCTTTTTCCTGAACAGCACGAAATCGCTCAGGGTCCTCACACACATTACCATGTTGAAAAGGGTTTGCCATGCGGATATCCATCGGTATATCTTTTACCTGATCCCACCGGTATATTATTGACCGCCAACGTGCAACAGAAGTTAGTTTTTTTGATCGGTATCGTTCTTCTGTTGCATCTGCTATTCTTCGACTGGGTATATTTAAGCAGGTGGGGCAATTGTGCAAAAGGTGCGTTTCTGTTTGGGTGTTCGTCAATATGCCTACTTCGGAAGTGGTGATTGCAAGAATCCGTGTCCCGCGCTTCAAGATATCTTGTAGCTGCGCTGAATGTTCTTTTGCTGTTTTATATACCTTTGGTGTTGTCTGCTGTTTGTGAAGTTTCGGCGGGGAACGTTTTATTGCCAACGGACTTAGAGTGCCATCCCGAATGGCGTTAACTTTTTCATTCACTGGCAATCCAGCATCAAGTGTTGGTGCCGAAATGCCTGTGTCGTTCCATATATCTGTTATCGGCACGGCTCTTGTAGGTAACTCGGTATTTGGTGTAGCCGCGCGAACCCATACAATGTTTTTGTCTTCCCACAGCGACGCGTCCACATCCTTATGCGTCCAGTAGTGAAAACCGTTTGCTTCTTGGTCATAAGTAAAACCGCGTTTCAAAAATGCTTTTTTCGCGAGATCAAGATTATCTGATCCGAGAGATGGTAAAATAACATTTTCAGTTTTTGTAACGTCTTTTGGTAACTTTTCTTGAGATGATTCAGATTCGTGAAGTGTAGCACGGAGGTTATTGATAGGTGCAAAAAGTACCTCTTTGATAATGACAGGCGGATCTAACAGGTTACCGAACAGAATCTCATACCGCATATCCCAGCGGCTGTACCCTTTGTCCCCATGTATTTTTAGGTAGATGTCACGGTGGGCTGTGGGTGTCTGCTTATAGATGAAAAATTTCGCTTCATCGGTGTTTGGATGCAGGTAATTCTGGATTCGGCAAGAGAACCGCAGTCCACCGGATTTTGTGACCGTCAACAATGGGGTTGCGGTTATGTTTAGGAGTGCTTCAATACACGTAGCAACTGCTTCCGGGGCAGCACAGATCGCTTGATATGTAAATTCGAGGTCGTGCCATTGCGCATCATCTCGTTCGGAGGGGACACCGGTATATATCTGTATTCCCCATGAGGCGTGCCACTGTTTCAATCGCCAGTTTTGAGCAGTTTGCCGTTTCAAGAACCTGTCCCCGCCAAGATCGCGTGGGCCTTGGTCGTTTTCAGGTGCGTGTCCTATCGGCATAAAGGAGATTTCTGCATTTTCAAGTGCATCCAGTGTCATCGGATTGCTGCGCACACAATGCACCTTGATATGATAGGGAAAACTTTTATACAACGCAGGTGTAATCACTGTTTTGCGTTGGCGAAGTATGTCTTTTTCTGCATACCGTTTGTGACAACGTTCAAAAACATCTTCTAAAACGTTCATTATGGCGCGTCCTAACAATTGGTAAAAGATAGGTGCGAGTTTAACTTCTCTTGTAGGAGCGATCTCCGAATCGCGACCTACAATAATATGTTGACAAACCACTAATACGAACGAGGCTTCCATATTAGCTGTCAATGCACTTCGACACGGTAAAGGTATCTAAGATCGTATCGCAAACGACACCGGCAAACATTATGACTACGAAATGAAAGATAATACCTAAACTGGTGAGTGAGACATTTGCTAAAAAATCGAGCATCTTTGCCCAGAACATAGGACATCTCCGTTGTGAAGTATAAGTTGAGAGTTATAGTAGAATCCGAAAATATGTTTACACGCCGAGATGGGATTTCACATAACCCCTTTGTTTTCACATAACCCCTTTGTAGGGGCTGGGTAACCCAGCCCTACAAATATGTTTACACGCCGAGATGGGATTTCACATAACCCCTTTGTAGGGGCTGGGTAACCCAGCCCCTACGATACCTGCCGCATGTGCAAATAATTACGGATTTTACTATAATGCGCGGGTTTAGCGTCTCCGCGCAGGACGTGAAACGTTTTTTGTTGTGGATATTTCTACACGCCTCCACGGGGCGAGGTCTAAAGGTCTAATTATCCGAGCCAGATAAGTAGGCAGATAATGTTTGAAGGGTGAGGACTTATTACCTGCCTACGATGTTATGTCCGCTAAGATTTCTGTTTCAGAATGCCGATTTTGATTCTCTTCTGTAGGAGCGACCTCCTGGTCGCGACCGTCCGTAATATGTCGCGAGCTGGAGCTCGCTCCTACAGAAGAGGGTATTGCATTATGAATCAATCATTACAAGGCGGGCACTGCATTTCTATCAGATCGTTTGCTATCTGTTTTCGAACCGTTGCGTCCTTCTCGAAATGGACACACAACGCATTCACAAACAAACGGCTCACACAAGCCCACTTTGCGTGAGCACTGATAGTGCTTTTAAGGGTCCCTGTCTGTCCAATATAAAGTGGGTCGCACAATCCGTCCTCCGCTCTTGTGAAAATATAAACTGCCTCACCATCCGGTAAATCCGTCCCAATCGGATAAAGTGTAAATGGGTAAAAATAACCTGAAACGCCAGCAAAGAACATCTTTTTGGTTTTTCGTTTTTCGCATTTTTGATTACCCACTTTCTTTTCTCTTCTCCCCTTTTTCTTTTCTCTTCTCCCCTTTCTGTAGGAGCGATCTCCGAATCGCGACACGTTCGCAGTTTATTTCGTAGGTCGGGTAGAGCGAAGCTACACCCGACATGAATGCAGGAGATTTAACGTCTCTCCCGCAGGACGCTGCTTTTACCAAACTATTCGGTTTCAGCGTCTTTGTCTTTCAAAATACCGATATACAGAAGCGCAGCAAGCAGAGCGCCTATAAATGGACCAACAAAATAAAGCCAGATGTTACCCCACTGGGCATGTTCAGCACCGGCTGCGATAGCAGGTCCCAACGTTCGTGCAGGATTGAGGGACGCACGTGTCAGCGGTCCACCCATCAGGATGCAAAACACTAAAGTTAATCCGATGGCAAGTCCTGCAAAGTTCCCCGCTTTTCCGCTCACAGCAGTATTGAAAATCGTATTGACGAGAAAAAATGTGAGTATGATTTCAACTATCAGTCCATTTAACGGCGTCACATTCGTGGCTAAAATAGTTACCCCCAAATCACCGTTTACCGGTAACACACCTTTGAGAACATACGCCCCCAAAATACCACCTGCAAACTGCACAATCCAATATCCTATGGCTGCACCAAACCGAATTTCACCTGCTACCAAGAGTCCGAACGTTACAGCAGGGTTGATGTGTGTGCCTGAGATATGTTGATATGCATACGCAAACGCCACAATAACCAACCCGTGGGCAAGTGCAACACCGACTAAATTTGCTTGATTGATTGCCAACGCACCCGCACCGATAAAGATTAACGCGAAGGTACCGATAAATTCGACGACTAAATTCCGTATATTCATAATAACCTTAATTTTCGCCCCCAATTTGACGTTTCTGATATTCTACATCGGTGATACGCCAGTAAAGCTTCTTTAAAAAACCTTTTCGATTAACTCTCCCTGATTTATATAATAAATTTAGAATCGCTTGCACAATCTCACAATGTAAGTCAGAATCTACTGGCAGTCCAAGTGCATGATGGATATCTGTGCTGTTTAACCACGCCTTCTCACTGTCTAATCGGGTGAGATATAGCAGCTCCAATATGGCATCCTCAAGAAGATATAAGCCAATTTGGCCTTGTCTGCTTATTGCTTCGTGCATTGTCTCCCCTGGTAAGTTTGGTTTTCCGACGAATGCCATAGGCGCATTTGGCGTTGATTCATCGCACCATAAGCGTCACTTTAAGAAAAGAATTATGCGCTGAATGCCCAGGCCGGTAGGTTCGGTTTCTAACCGAACCTTTGTATTCCCAGACCTGGTAGGTAGGTTCGGTTTGTAACCGAACCTTTATATTCCCAGACCTGGTAGGTTCGGTTTGTAACCGAACCATAAGCGTCACTTTAGCGTGCATCCAGGCCCGGTAGGTTCGGTTTGTAACCGAACCGCATCGGATAGGGCAAGTCGCTATAAGGGTTTTTGATCCAAAATCGGTGCGGTTAGAAACCGCACCTACCAGGTCTGGCCCGGTAGGTTCGGTTTGTAACCGAACCGCATCGGATAGGGCAAGTCGCTATAAGGGTTTTTGATCCAAAATCGGTGCGGTTAGAAACCGCACCTACCAGGTCTGGCCAGTAGGTTCGGTTTGTAACCGAACCGGATCCTACGCAGAAACCTCAAAGACTTCATAAACCGCTCAAGTCCCGTTTCCTATCAGTATTCCATTTGAAATTTACATCGCCAATGCGGATAATCGCGAGGTGCCTCCACTATGCCGGCTCTCACTGGATTCGCATAACAGTAGCGGAGGGTATTATTCAATGCAGCGTCATCTCGAATACCCCAATCTGTATAACCTTTCTGCCAAAAGGCAC
>JAPPMR010000273.1 GCA_028818995.1 Candidatus Poribacteria bacterium
CAATTTCGGAAGGTGCTGACTACATCGGATTTGGACCCATCTATCAGACCTCGTCAAAATCGGATGCAGAAAAACCCAAAGGATTAGAGCGATTGCGTCGAATGTGTGAAATCGCGAAGTGTCCCGTGATTGCTATTGGCGGAATTACATTACAAACCGCGGCAGAGGTGATAAAAGCAGGTGCACACGGAATTGCTGTCATTTCTGCTGTATGTGCACAGCCAGACCCGCTCGCAGCAGCACAAAATCTTATGCAAGAAATTCAGCAGGCAAAACAGGCATAAAAAGCTGTTCATGGAATAGACAGAATATGAGTGAATACAGTCAAACTCATGAATCTGACGATCCTAAAAGTGAATTACTCCCAAAAGAATTCAGGGAAGTTGATCAGGTTTATGAACCGGATTTTGAAAAAATTGATGAAGATTTTGTGCAGAAATTATGGAATGGGCAACGTTTTTTTCGCTCTAATCTGAGGTCAATTGGCGGCAGAGAAATTCGTGTGTTAAAACCTGGTGTTTGGAACCGTGAAGAAGGCCCTGATTTTATGCACGCTGAGATTGAGATTAATGGCAAATTACATGTCGGTGATGTTGAAATCCATGTCAAATCATCGGAATGGTACGCACATAAACATCATCTGAATTCAAGATTTAACCGTGTTGTTCTCCATGTAGTTTTCTTCAACGACGACTTTAATCTACGCACACGACTCCAGAACGGCAAACGGATTCCAACCCTTGAACTTCTCAAATGGATTGATACGCCTATCGGAGACCTGTTTGACGAAGCGACACAAGCAGAGACAGACGCAACTAACTTTTGCCGAGTAACAGGAAACCGATTAAACATAGAAAACCTTAAAAACGTTTTCGAGTCATTAGGAACAGAACGTTTTTTGGAAAAAGCCGATGCTGTCCGTCTATTAAGAACACGGCTCAATTTTGAGCAAATCCTTTATGAAGGTATTATGGAAGCGTTGGGATATTCGCAAAATAGCAAACCTTTACGTGAGTTGGCACAACGTGTGCCTTTTGCCGATTTGGATCATAAGTCCGAACACGAAATACAAGCCATCCTTTTTGGTGTTGCTGGTCTGTTACCATCGCAATCAGATAAACCACTGTCTAATAAGGAAACCGATGAACCGTTAATTGTCGCATTAGAGACATTATGGGAAGCATCAGAACATGCTAAGCGTCCAGACCGCATGACAGCATCGCAGTGGCATTTTGGAAGAATACGTCCATATAACTATCCAACCCGTCGCATTGCAGCAATAAGTCAGTTAATCTATCACTGCAAGGGGAGTCTGATGATGTACTTCTTGCCTGCATGTGAAAGCGCTGCAACTCTAAACACACCTAACATGCTGCGAACTATCAGGAATAAACTTCTTAATCTCTTGATGCTTGAACCTATTGGTTACTGGGAAACACACTCCAATTTTGGAAAAGGAGGCACGAACAAAGCAAAACTCATCGGTCCTGACAGAGCATTAGACATCATGGTTAATAAAATCCTGCCTGTTGCGTATATTTGGGCGGTCGAATCAGAAAGCAGGAAATTACAGGACGCAATTCTAAGTCTTTACAGTGCCTATACGAAGTTGCAAGAAAACAGCATTATTCGTCAGGTAGAGCAACAAGTTTTTTCTGAAGCACAACCGATGCGTCTGATAAAACCTACTGCTAAAATTCAGCAGGGAATGATGCGGCTTTACAAAAACTACTGTGCCGATCAACTTTGTGATTTATGCCCTATTATCGAGCATAACGCAGTTTTGTCAGAGGAAAGTTAATATGGATTCAAAGGCTTCTCCGCTAACTGATGAATCTTATTGGACAACACTCTGGGATGGACAACAGCATAAAGTTCGGCATCTCAGGTGGGCTTATGTGGCAAATCGTCATCTCGCCAAATTGTTTCACCGAGCACTTGTTAACTTTAAATATCCTACATTGATTGAACTCGGATGTGCCGATTCACTGTGGTTGCCATATCTCACAAAAAATTATGATTGTGAATGCTACGGGATAGATTTATCGGAATTGGGATGCCAACTTGCACAACGTAACATCGCCCTTGCTGGTGTAGAGGGGACGATTCTATGTGAGGATATTTTCACTTACACCAAAAAGCATATAGCCGATTTTGATTTTGTGTATTCAATGGGATTGATTGAACATTTCACTACACCGCAAGCGGTTTTAGAAGAGATGTACAGTCTGCTTAAACCGGGGGGAACGATGCTAACAATAATTCCAAACCTGCGCGGTATGTATACACCGATAGCCCGAATTGCGAGCCCAAAACTTCTTGCTACTCACCAAAAGATTTCTCCCATAACACTTGCAGAGATGTTGCGAAATGTCGGATTTCACGTTACAGAATTTGGATACACAGGTGGTCCGTTAAAGTTGAGCGTCGTTGATTATTCACCGTGGCGTGCAGTCATTGGCAAGTGGGGACACGAAGTGCTATGTAAATGTGTCAATCTAACAGATATTGTAGTCGGCAATTTTTTGACAGCACTCCGCATCCCAAATCAACAGTTAACATCACCTTATGTATATGCGTTATGTACAAGACCAAAATAGTCAATCTTTAATCTCTTGTTTTTGGCATTTGCCAAAGAAACTATCTCAAAAATCTGTAAGCTGGTATAATGTCAATAAACAGAGTTATTTAGTTTTCCATATTTCTAACGTGTTTTATCACATCCGTTAATGATATGATATTTTCGTAGGTTTGGTTGAGGCACGAAACCCAACCTACGATAAATTTGGCAAACTATCCACAATCTCAACCGTCCACAAACTCACAGAGATAACCCGTCCAACTAAATCCACAATATACCGCTGCTGTGGCTCCGCACGATTCGGGTCGTTCACAATGCCGCTGCGTTTGTCAACCTTAACGCGATACTGATCAACAATCCATTCCAACGCGGAACGCGTGCCAAGCCGATAATCAAACGCCTCCGCAGGGATACCGTCTATTGTGAGGAAATCGTTGTATACTAATTGCGTTTTGTCTCTGGACAATTTCATTTTCTCCACACGCCAATCTACTGGCATGTCAGGCGTTTCTATGTATTTCAGACCGTCATATTTCGGTTGCGACTCATACGTAACGTGGATGTCTGCTAACTGTGCACCTGCGTTAGCAAATCCCCAAAAATCTTCTGCAAACGGGATATGCGGCAAATCGCGCTTGAGGTTCGCCTGATACTTTTCACGAT
>JAPPMR010000073.1 GCA_028818995.1 Candidatus Poribacteria bacterium
GGTTTTGATAGAGCAAGCTGAAAAGTTTAATAGAACCGTAGAGGTTCTTAATTATTCTGTGTCTTCAAGTGAGGTAATTGATCGGTTAGATGGAACTTATTATGATTCAGTTGTAAAAGCAATTGAAGCGCATATAGCGAAAAGGGCAAAAGAAATTGTTAAAGTTGTTGACGGTCGAATAAGCAAATCGGTTACCTTGCCAGGCCGATTTAAAAGAGTCTATGTTGAGGAAGGTAATGGGATTGTATTTTTCACTGGTAAGCATATTTCAGATTTAGATCCTTCTGACAAGAAATATCTATCGCTTTCACAACACACGGAGAAGATTGAAAATGAGCTTATTATCAGAGAGGGTATGATCTTAGTCACATCCAGTGGAACTCTCGCTAATACCGTATTAGTCCCAAAACATTGGGATGGGTGGGCTATGACACATGACATTATTCGCGTGGTACCAGTAAACAAAGAAATTTCAGGTTATCTGTATGCTTGGTTGTCAAGCGATTATGCTCGTGAATTAATTCACAGATTTGCTTATGGTGCTGTGGTGAGACATTTGGAAAAAGAACATATTTCCCAAGTCAGTGTTCCATTATTGAGTGATGAAAACGCACAGCAGGAAATAAATGACACGGTTTTGGAAGCCAATCGGAAACGCACTGAAGCCTATAACTTGGAACAGCAAGCATTGAGGGTGCTTGATGAGAAGGTTATCTATGCGCGGTGAAGTGAGTGGTAAGGATCTTGGGAAGGATGGTATTCTATGATAAAATTTTCTGGAGTATGGTACTGGCTTGTGGTAATGGTGGTTCTGATCCTTGCAGCAGGTATAACAACTCTGTTTCCACAAACGGGTGATGTTCCCGTATCTGAGGAAACAAAACCTCCTGATACCACAAATAAGGTTGAGCCTGTTACCAAGGTTGAGACCCAACAGGAAGTTCCTGCGTCCAGTTCTCCTGAAGTAAACATTGATCCTTCCGACAAGGTTGAACTTCAGCAGCTCTTCAATGACTTGAGGAAGGAATATCTGGACACCCGAGATGGGGCGATCAATTGGTGGTTGCAATTTATTACCATAGTCCTTGCCTTTTTCGGTATTGTTGTTGTAGTTTTAGGTTACTTTGGACTCCAAGAGTTTAAGAAACTTAAAGCTGAAGCGGAAAGAGACACCAAGGAAATAAAGGAGAATCTCACTGAAGTATTGAAAAGCGCAGCGGAACTTGAGAGAGTCAGGGCAGAACCGGAAACTGGTGATGTAGAAGCAAAATCTGATGAAGCTATGCAAAGGACGAGGGAAACGTTAGGCGCTGGTGTATTTGCTACTCTCTTTGCTGACGAAGAATTTGAGAAAGGGCTGCGAGATTTTGAACAAATTCCCACTCTGTCCTTTACAGACAAGGCGATGATTGAAGCGTATAAATTGCAAAAAGATGGTAAAATTGCAGAGGCAACCCAGAAGTGGTGTTCTATTGCTAATATCGTTGGTGAAGCAGATAAAAACCTTGCTGCCCGCTCGTGGTTTTCGGCTGGGTACCTCTATGGGGCGGAAGATAAAAAAGAAGAGTCTATTTCTGCTTACGATAAAGCGATAAATCTAAAACCGGATTATGCCGAAGCCTACGCCGCCCGAGGAACTGTGAAATCAGTACTGAATCGGCGTGAATCAGCAATTGATGACTATAATGAGGCAATCCGTCTGAAACCAGATTTTGCCGAAGTCTACAACAATCGAGGTTGTGAGATGACAAGACTGGGTCAGTATGAATTAGCAATGGATGACTGTAACGAGGCAATCCGTCTGAAACCAGATTTTGCCTACGCCTATGACAGTCGGGGTACTGTGAAGCAGTCTTTAGGTCAACATGAATCAGCAGTTGATGACTATAACGAAGCAATCCGCCTAAAACCGGATTATGCCGAAGCCTACTACAACCGAGGTAATGTGCACGTGGACCTAGAGAATATTGAAGGTGCGAAGGCGAACTTCCAGATTGCCTTAGAACTAGCGAAAGAACAAGGTGAAAAAGAACTCACGGATGCCATTGAGAAAAGTCTTCAAGCACTTAATGAGATAGAATAAAAATTGGCAAAGAATATTTGATATGATTCCGCGAGTTTCCAAATGTAATTTAAGTTGCAATTTTTTGCGAACAGATGTACAATTTAAATTGCCTTTACCAACAAGGAGGGTAAACTAATGTCTCGTATGAAAACTGACTACATACTTTCTAATGTCGGAACACGTAGGGCTGATAGTGAAACGGCGCGTGAGGCAATTGATGCAGTGCAGGAAGTGGTTAGAGTTTCAGGCAGGAAGAGCACACCCGAAGTAGAGAAAGCGAAGGAAGCGTTCATCAAAGCAATTGATGATGCTGTGAAAAGATTCAGCCGTTCAAAATGATACTAATCATTGTCAGGACAAGCAATCCTGCCTTTCTTTTTATGCGAAAAAGCAGGTTAATTTTCGTCTGCAAACAGAAGTTTTCTATAATGATTAGTTTGGAACCCATTATCCCGAGGCAGTAGGATCGTGACATAGTAAAAGCCATCATTCCACCTCCCTTCAAAGTGGCTTTCCGAAACATAAAACGTAACCGTCATGATCTTTAAGCTCAAAAGCGCGGAGACCATCGTCGGTGTCTT
Organism: Candidatus Poribacteria bacterium; assembly: GCA_028818995.1. Next base: position 2,647 of record JAPPMR010000073.1, read on the forward strand.
CGAGCGGTTCGTGAAATTCCAGTCCACGAGATTGGTACTCCGCAAACAGCGCGTCAGGATTGGAAACCCAGATAAAAGCGTCCCATCTCGCCCACTCATGCCGTGTATGATTTGGTACCGGGTGAATATCTTCAGCGATGTGTTTGAGAAGAATCCGCACGTTATCACGAGACACGATCGCGAAAAACGGATCTTCTTCTGGGATAAGCAGGTCTGTCTCAAAGCCGAGTTTCTGATTGTAAAAGTCAATTGACCCAGTGAGATTTTTGACAATAAAAAAAGGAGCGATCTCCTTAAGTATTGAATCAGTTGTCATCGTCCATCCTCCTGTCTTCCTTGCCCAATATCCTAACAGATTTCTGCTCAGTGTTCAACAAAAAGTCGGGATTCGGAGATCCCTCCTACAACGATGTCCGTTGACACGTCCGAGGCTTTGCGGTATACTAACAGCAACTACCACACTTTAGGAATTGGGAAAGGGACATTTTTCATGGCAACACTCAGATGGGGCATACTCGGTTGTGGCGATGTCGCTGAATATAAAGGCGGACCCCCGCTTTATAGCGTCGATGACTCGGAACTCATCG
>JAPPMR010000461.1 GCA_028818995.1 Candidatus Poribacteria bacterium
TATTCGCGTATGGCATTCACATTTAACGCATCAAACCTAAAAGAACTGTAAAGGTAATTATAGATTTCACTATAAATTTCCCCAAAATTACATTAAATTTCAATTTTCTTCATTTTTTCCTTGCTTTTTTTTTTTTTAACTTGGTAAATTATTCATATTAAGTCAGTTATTTGAATTATTGTTATATATATAATAAATGACTAAAATTTGGACAATTTGTGTCCGTTTCAGGTTGAGTTTTCAAGTGTTTCTATTTTGGGGCAAGTTTGTGTAGGATCGCACCTCGCAGAAAAACCTTGTTGTCGTATTTGTGTTTAAAATAAGTCACTATCAACCCGCGCGTGATGTGTTTCTATTCATACCAATGGATATCCAATGTGTGAAACACGGTTTCAACCTTCAAGAGGCAGTTGCACTCTGTAGTGCAGCTGCTTGTCTTATCCCCATCGATTTGAAAAAGAAGTATAACGAGGTATATAGGTTCCGTAATGTATAATCAGACTAAAGACATGATTATGCTAAAACCGCTCTCACCGTCAAAATTTCCGAAAACTGAAAAATTATAGAATTCAACGTTTTTCAAACTTTTTGTAAATTAAGCTTGACATAATGAGTCAAATCTTGTATAATAGTTATATTAAGATAATTTATATATATTTATAATTATATAATAATTGTCTTAATGTAACTTTTTAAAGTTTGCAATCAGCAAACTCGCTGAATTATAACAAGTCCTTATTATAGATACAAAATTTAAGAAGTCTAAACACATAAATTGTCCAAACTTTAGTAATAAATGACGTGATACGAATAATTTTGTAAGATGATTCGATAATACTTGGTTTAGACGATCAAGTTATCTTGTCCTTTACAACAGACGCTCATGACCGTGGCGTGTCATAGACAAAAGGAGGTCTAAGATGTTGCGAGATGTTTTGAGTAACAAGTGGATTCTCGGTGGTGTTGGTTTCTTGATCCTGCTGTCCGTTGCGTGTGTGTTGTGGTATCAACACGATATCGCAGATGACCGGCAACAAGCTGCTGAAACGCAAAAGATTGAGAAACATTTGAAACCACTTCCGAAAAAGGATACAAATACGACTGTTCAGTCTAAGCAAGACCATGAACACCCACATGATGATGCGGAGATACACTCACACGCATCAGAAACACCTAACACTGACAAATATGATTGGCTCAACGGTAATGCTCCTAATCCCACGCCTTCAAAAAAAGATCCGTGGAAACAGATAAAGCCACTCGATGAAACGACAACCGGCGATGATGAAACATATCCGCCGTGTGACTGGCATAAGACGGAAGACCCCGAATTGTATGCCACGTATTATTACGCGCAACTTCTCAAGCAATTTGGTGACATCCCCGAAGTTCATATCATTGGTGAGCACAGATTAAACAAAGCGAAAGGCATACCGACAACACTCGGTAAATTAGAAGTTTATCTTGAAGCTATGTACAGCCTCTTCCCGGTTGAAGAAAATAAGGTAGCCCTTGACAAACTACAGGAAATGAAAGCATCGGATGCCACTGTCCACTTCAAATAAGGAGTTCCTCATGAAAACTGTCCTCAAAAGTTCACTGTATTTTTATCTCGCCTTTTTGCTCGGTTTGCTACCTTTTTTCGGATGCGGTGGTGATGAGGAACCAGAAGTTCCGTTAAGTGGCACTTTGTTGGGAGAATTCCAATTTCCAAAGGATGCCACAGGACCACTGTGGCAGGTATCAGACGCATATATCGCAGAACTACTAAATCTGGATGTTCCTCCCGATTGGGCATGGATAGACATAGATGAAAAGACACGTGATAAGTACTATTATGCTCAACTTCTCAAACAGTTCGGAGATATCCCAGAGGTGCGCTACCTCATTGCTTATGATCTGCATCCAGGGGATAAAACACGAGAGCAGCTCATCGCTAAAATCGAAGCCCGGTACCGTCTTTTCCCAAGTGAAGATAACCTAAAGGCACTGAACCAAACCCGCAATCTTCCTGATCCAACGATACCAGGACCCCCTGAAACTGAACGTGAATGGATACAACGAGATCCCCAAGGATATTATAAATTCCTATTAGGAGAACTTATTGAAGACTATGGAGATATCCCAGAGGTTTACACCGTGGCGCGTCTTGCTTTAAAAATAAAGCAAGGCAAAAAACTGACAGCTGTTGAAATACAGGCGTATAAAGATGCAAGCGAATATCTTTGGGACCTTGATGCTCAACGTGAGGAAAAACAAGATGAGGTGCCTGATGACTGAAACTTGCTGGGCTTTATATCGTGCAGGTGAGTTGATTCTTCTCTCTAAAAGAAATAGCCCAGGTCTACCGCTGGCTGGTGCCAGCAAATTACTAAGGGTAAAAAGTAAAAGTAAAGTCAAATAGCGTGTTAACAGTTAACGTGCAGGACGTTTATCTTTACCTATTACCATTTATATAATAAGGAGAAACAAATGTCTAAGTTCTTTAGAGGTGTATCTTTTCTTATCTTTGTGACGACTTTATTGGTTATCACAAGCAATGCATATTCGCATTACAATCGCGAAGACTGGTATGAACTGACACATAATTATGTGTGTCTTAATGGTGAAATCGCTTACTCGACGACAGAATGGGTAGTGAGTAAATGGAATGACAATCATCCGCCAAATGAATGGCGTTGGGATATAGTATGTTATGTGGAATATAATATTGAGGAAGGCAGGTTTGAGGATAAATGTGTGTTAGTGGAGGTGCCTATTCATCAATCACATTCGATTGGGTATAAAGTTTTTGAGAAGTACATGACAATCAGACACAGCGCAACCCCTAATAATTGTCGTAGGTTTCGGTAAAAAACGCTATCACTCTATTTTTTATCAGTGGATACCCTTTTGTTGCGTGTCCGCTGCGTCCTGTGGGGAGACATAAAACCCCGCATCAATAATAGGCAGGTAACCGATGCGTTACCTGCCTATTTTTTATTGTCTGCTGGTTGTGATACCTATCTATCAGTTCTTGCTAAAAAGCATTTTAAAAATGGTATGCACGCTCTTCCGAGTTCTCCGTGCGCCATTATGCACGCTAAATCAATTGTGGGATTCAAGGAAATAACCCGATAGCTGACCGCCAACTTATGGACAAACAAACTTCCCTAAAATCTTTCCACACGATGCCCCAGTCGCATTTGGCACATTACCAAAATTCCCATGCACTGCTTCGTTG
>JAPPMR010000225.1 GCA_028818995.1 Candidatus Poribacteria bacterium
TCTTCTTCGGATTGCACCACGCATATCAAAACTAAGGTTTTCATAGAGGTCATCACCTCGTGGTATCTGATAGTAATGCCCGTAGGTAAAGTGTAATTTCGCCCGGTCAGTAACTGGGAAAGAGATACCGAGACGCGGTGCGATCATGTGTTTAACAGACGCTTCAACCGGATCTTTGATAACCGGTAGTCCAACGTTATAGGTATCGTAGTCCAGTTTGATTGTGCCATCATCTTCGTTCAGTTCAAGCGGCTCTAACGGATCTTTTGGTGAGATACCATCCGGGTCATATATATCATATCGTAACCCTGCGTTCACAATCATACCTTCATATTCCATCTTATCTTGGGCATATAGACTGATAGATGTAGGCGTTACGTCATAATACTCCACATAGAGATTTGAACTTCCATAATTTGTTGTACCGAGATTGTAGAGATGGTTTGTTGAAAATTCAATCCCTGTTTGGATTTGATGGTTTTCCGTAACTTGGCTCGCAAAAACGCCTTTGAAAATTGATGTCGTGGAATTGCGGTCAGTCCAGAAATTGTTATCTCCCGCGACGTCGTAGGTTGTGTCGTTATACGCCTGTTGTGCTGGATTTCTAATCCTACCTTCTTCCTGATTCTGCTCATAGGATTTTTCAGGATCATAAGCATTTTCTTCAAACGTTTTATTCAAAGGATCCCACACTTTTCCGGGTTGATGACTGGCATAAGAACGGTGGAATTGTCCAAAAGTCAAGGTATAGAAAGTGCCTGAGTTGATATTGTGTGAAAGCTGAACGGAAAGACTCCGACCATCCCTATTGTCAACTTCAATTGCACCGGGTACAAAACGTAAACTCCCACCGTAGTTGTTGAATTCCCGCACATCATAGAGTCCACTTGCGGTAAGTTTAAGTTCGGGTGTGATTTCGAACTTGAGTTTGCCTTGGAGTGTGTGTCCTCCGCTGCCACTATTGGGCAGATAGCTTTCATCTCGTCGCAACTGGCTGGCGAAGGAGAACGTCAAACGATTACCCCATATCGGCCCGCTGAGTGCTAATTCTCCGATATGACTCGGAGATAACTTATAATCTTTTGTATCGTTGAACTGCCCGCTGTACTGCTCCAAATCCACAATGTAGCCATCTAACAGTGTGACCTGTTTGTTTTCATAGTCAATTACGGTGCCGTCCGCGTCCTTGAATGGTTGGCGTTCCATAATGACTTCACCCGTTTCTTCATTTACCTTAGGTTCGCCTGTTTCCGTATCAATAACCGGCTGCAACGGGTTTTCTGTTCTATCTGCATACACACCGGGAGCAATTTCTGTGAATTCTACCTTATCATCACCTTCTCGTTCTGCCAATTCCCCAACTGTTACAGAATTTCCACGATAAGGTGTTTGATAATCATAAGGTTTGCCAATGAATATACCTCTGAAAGGTTCAAGTGCCACGGGTCGGAAACCTTCGTCCGGGTCTAACCAAGGACCATATATTGGGTCACCATGGTGTTGTCCCCACTGACCTACCCGATATCTAACCCTACCAGTAAATTTATGTGTCCCAGCCTTCGTAATGAGATTAATTATACCGGATTGTGCATCCCCATGTTCCGCATTGAATCCGCCAGTGATGACTTCCATCTGTTCAAGAGCATTTGTGCTAATTTGCAACCCTAAACCTCTACCAATCGGATCATTAACTGGGATACCATCAATCAGATATTTAATCTCCATTGACCTACCACCGCGAATATGGAGCGAGCCAGATGAATTTAGCACAGCCACACCTGCTTGTGTTTGGAGAATACCATTTACGGTGTCGCGTGGCATAGAGGCGATTTCGTCCGCTTCAATTATCCGTGTTGTTTGCGTAACATCCTTCTTGATGAGCGGTTTTTGAGCAGTTACCGTTATGCCTTCAATTTCAACGACTTCAGAAACCTCCAGAGCGAAGTTTATAGTTGTGGTGAGTCCAGCGAAAACCGTCGTTGCTTGAACGGTCTTGGAACGGTAGCCAGTGAGTTCAACTTGGACATCATATCCGCCTGGATCAATGTTAGTCATAACATAATAGCCAGAATCGTTTGTTGTTGCAGTAGTACTTGTCCCAACAATTGTCACTTTGGCGTTTGCTAACGGTTGTTTTGTCGCTTCTGCGGTGACGATACCGGAAATTTTACCGATTGTGGCAGCAAACGCACTATGAGTCCCGACGATTGCTATACATGTGAAAATACTTAGGAAAAACAGTAATGTTTTGAAGATATTATCTACTTTCATTTACAACTCCTTTTCTTCTGTAGACACGCTATGCAAGCGTGCTTGGCGTTTGTCAAATATTACACTTCTAACACACTTTCAATAAATTTAAGACTTTTTAGATTACGTTCCGTATGGTATTGAATGAAACTACTGAGAACAAGTTTCAGTTCACGATGATTACGCGTAGAGGCACGAATCCGACTTAACTTGTCCAATTCTGATTTCCGTAATGTCTTCAAAAGTTCACAACTTCCGGGGGCTATTGAAAATGCGGAGGTGTCTCTGTGTTGGCAATCTTCGCAAAGCAGCCCACCGTGTCGAACGCTGAAGAACATCATAGTTGTACCCTGCGTATTTTTGACAGTTGAAGCAGTCACAACCGCACCGCAGTTCGCACACTGAGAAAGTTGGGGTGCGTACCCCGCGAGGTCGAGAAACTTTATCTCAAAAACCCGCGCGAGCAACGCGACATCATCAGTATCCGTTAAAAATTGGTATGTCCTTCGTAGTAAATCGAAAATATCAGGGTTTGCGTCACCTTCTGATGCGATAGCATCAACTAATTCTGCTAAATAGCATCCGTAAGTAATTCGCGCAAAATCGGTTCGGATTCCGTCAAAACCTTCAATGAGATCAAAACCTGTAAGGCTTTGCAAATCTCGGTTTTCGCGATAGTTAAAAAGAAGCATGCCGTGATTGAGCAGTTCTAAACTACCGCTCAGCTTGCTTTTAGGGCTTTTTACGCCATAAGCCATAGTTTTTATTTTCCCAAAATCGGGGGTATAGAAAGTGATGATTTTATGGGCTTCGCGTAAGGAAAAAGCACGAATTACAATTGCTTGTGTTTTTTGAGTAGGCATGTTTTTATGTGTAGGAGCAATGATTTACAATCATTCAGTATAAGGCGGGATAAGATCGGGGCGAGAGGATTTGAACCTCCGACCTCCTGCTCCCGAAGCAGGCGCGCT
>JAPPMR010000880.1 GCA_028818995.1 Candidatus Poribacteria bacterium
ATATTGTTCCGAATAAGAAATACAAATTCAAAATCAGAATCTATGAACTGAGAACTCATGCTGATTGGAATGGGAGATGGCATATTCAAGCAGAATTTATTGTGACTGAAGATAAAAAGATTGTGCATCAACCCATACTTGCAGTAAATGAATAGGAATTTGAACAATGAGAATACAGCCAAATCTCACTAATGTTTCAGTTGAGACTGAAAATGAGGAACTATCAGAAAATGCAACAGCAATTGAACTTTTGGGTGAATTCTTGCAGGCAGATTTACAAAGTTTAAAGCGCCAGATTAAATTTTCTGAAAACCTTTTAACTTTTATTGAAACTGAGCTATCAAATGCAGATGATGCACAACTGCTTAGGATAGATAGTTACAGAGTTATTGAAGAATTGGTACCTGAGAATGTATCTGGACTGCTTGAGGCATCCATTGAAGGTGGTGGCGATTATGTGTCTTTATTACAGAAAACGTATGATAACTTTAAACGTATACATGATGCCTTAAAAAGTGCGTATGCGTCTTTCTTAAAGCTAAGCATAAAAGTTAAGAATTCACAGAATTCTGTATCGTAATTGTTGATGGTGGCGGCATAAATAGAACTCGTGTTGAGATTGAAAAATCTTGGCACAGGTTCTGTTTTTACGCTATAATGCAGACGCGGGCTCGATATGGTTCCAAAGATTCCCTACCAAAGTTATTCACTGTATTAGTGAATTGAATAGCAGAATTATTCTCAAGAAAAACGTGATATGTTAATAACTACCAATTGCGAAATTTTTTCAACCTTTTCACTTATACATCAAGCTACAAGCCATCTATAGAAATAAGCATACATCGTTTCGGTCATGAACTTTAAGTAATGGTCTATGATGATCGTGCCGATCGAATAATCAACGGAACAACTCCGCCCTTTCATTGAAATACTTATCTCTATCTATCATACCTCGATTATGGGTAAAACTGATACATCGTTGTGTTCAATAGCACATTTAGGATACTCCACGTACTTCCCATCAGATAATCACCGAGTACTAACCCAAGAAAGAACGGAACAGCGCGCCGATAACTCTTTATTCCACCGTGGCGTAAGATAAGCCATTTCAATGTCAACGCTATTAACAATGGAATCCAGAGATCAGACATCTCTTGGTTGCTTGCCATTACGTATCCGAGTGGATGTAATGGTAGCCAAAAGAATTTGACCCGCAGAAAAGTTAGCCCCATCATCACAGAAAAGCCGATACCGATGAATATAACGCCGATCCAGTCCGTGTCAAGTGGATAGGTGATCCAATTTGTTAATCTGCTGAAGTATTGCCTTCCGTATCCGAGTGCCCACGGACCGTAATAGCCTGAATCAGCACCGAATTGGTAGTAGAGGTGAAGTTGCACCCAGAATGCCACAAGTCCACCGAGAACAGTCGCGATGATAATGGTGTAGAGCATGCGACGTGGATTAATTTTTGCAACCTCAGCGATTTTAAATGCTTCCAATTGATGCGGCATCTGTTGTGGACGGTAGTCACGATTGAAAAAGCAGACTGAGAGCGCAGTCAAGTTTTGTGCCCCGAGGCGGTGCGTACCGATGATAGTATTCAAAATGTATCGCGGGGCTTGCCAGTGGTATGCGTGGACGAAAATACCGGATTCGGCACGGATACGTGTTGTAACTAATGGCGTGATGAGAAATAGGACGGCGAAAGCTAAAGCAATCCATATTGTCATGCCTGCTTTGTAAAGCAAAAATGCAAATAGCAATACGCCTATTACAAATCCCCAGACTGCCACCCGATACGGCATCGGTTCGTTAGAAGATAATCCGGGAGGTTCTCGTCCACGTTTTAGGGCACTTTGCAAAACCGCTTTGAAATGGCGTTTGCCTGTCCACCAAAAGAAAAAACATAACCCGATAAAAGCTCCGATGGTTTGTTCGTTGAGATACGGAAATCGTGGAATGCTCTTCCATCCAACAGCGTCTGCTAAAGCCACCTCGTTACGATAGATAAAATAGAAGAAGGTTGTGGAGAACAACACATCTAACGGCATCAAGAACATAATGCCGATGGCAAACGGATAAAAAGCGGTAATGATAGTGCCGTAGAGACTTAACGGTGGTTCGGAGAATCTAAAGAAACGACGTGTCACAGGGATATGTGGGATAACAGGATAGAGATGGCTTAATCCATTGAATAGACTGATACCTGCAGCGATTGCAAACCCTATCCACATGCGCTTATTCCGAAAGAATCCGGATTTTAAATCTGTCATGGCAAGCGGTAGTTGGATGACTGGAAACGTCAATCGTTCACGTTGCGACCATTGTTGACGCAAAATGGTATTGAGACAAAGAAAAATAAACGCGATGACCGAAAATAGTAAAAGCCATGCACCAACCACTGGCACCCACACCCGCAAATGATGTGGGAGATATAGGCTTGAATCACCAAGATAGTAGCCGCGAAGTGCGTCTTTATCCGACACAGTGAGCCATTGTGGTAGGTGATGCCAAAACAGCGTTTGCCACTCGTTTTCTTCTGTAGCAAACCAGAAACCGTGTCCAAGCACGGATAGAACAGCTTGTAAGATATCGCATCCTGCTAACGTTGTGGCAAAACTTAGCGTTACATATAGGAACAGCAACTCACCTTGTCCGAACGCGAAATTGACTTTTAGAAGGCGGATGACGATGTTAATAAGTAGAATCGCTGTGAGAATAAAAATTACATTGGAGAATGGCACTACCCAGGTCGGAAAGGTATAGCGTACCAGTTCCATCTGGATTAGAAAATAGCAGTTAATCGGGGCGGTAATCGCGAAGATGAGGAGCACGCGCCAAGTTAAGAAGCGCTGTTGTGAGGGAGAAGTCAATTTGTCTTGCCTCTGTCACATCTGTAGAATGCTTCGTCAATTTTATCAGGTATGCAGAGAGGATTCAAGTAAATTGAGAGGAGATCAGAGTCAGAACTATTCAATTCTCCAGTAGTTCCGAGCTTTTGTGAAATATCTCTTCTGTATGAGCGACCTCCAGGTCGCTCATACAGAATGTAAGAGTAAGAAGTGCCAAATACCAAACGCGCATTTGGCGTTGATTTGGCAATGAATTGCGCGACTATGAACGGTCTATTTCCAAAAGGGGAGTTATTTTAAGTTGCGCTTTGGACATCATATCTTATGTCGTGCCAAATCCAATGCTGTGTTTTACCAGCT
>JAPPMR010000064.1 GCA_028818995.1 Candidatus Poribacteria bacterium
TTTCAACATCCGAATTGCGAATCTTATCAATATCGGTAGCGGTTAATTCATCAATAAGTTTGTGAAAATCTGCCTTGTTCTTTTCTGATTGCTCAATTGTTCGCTGTGCCTTGAACAAGATGACTGGCTTTAGGTTAATGCCGTTTTTCTGCGCAACCTCTTGCTTATACTGATTGAGAATAAGTGTCTGTAGTATACGTGATTGTTGATCTAAATCGGAATGCACAAGTACGACCTCTTTTGAAAACTTATCATTTCGGAAGTTCACCAGATCATAGCGATTGATAACCTTATTCCGATACTTTTCTACCATCGCGTCATTTTCGTAGTCGTGCGTAGCCGTGAATTCCAATAATAGATTATCTACATTTGACTTGAAGATACGTTCTACCGTGTTCTCCCAACTTTCAAACAGTTCTTGTCCTTGTTGTGACCTTGTGCTGACGTTCATGTGATGTGCTTCATCTGCTAACAACACAATTCGCTGTTCAGCAAAATTTTCATAAGTTAGGGCATTCTCCTTTTCCGAATTCATATCGGTGTGGAGCTGCTGAATCGTTGTGAAGCAGATATTGATGTCGTTTTCGTTGACTCCGTCAAAATTATCTACTTCTGTCACTGCGACTTTTTGCCCATCAATATGTATGTTTTCACTGAATAGATATTTTGTGGCGCGCGGGTTGAGGAAGTTGTCTCTTGTCTTTTCTATGATGTTGGTAGAATTGACGAAAAAGAGGAAGTTGCGGTAACCCTGCTCATAGAGGTAGAGGATTAAGCCAGCCATGATGAGCGTTTTACCGCTGCCGGTTGCCATGTTGAATAGCAGATGTAAAGGGTTTTCCTTGCCGGGAAAATTGTTGTTAAGGCAGTGAATGAATCTTGCAAATGCGTCTATCTGATACTCGCGTAGTTCATAAACAGGATTCAGGTTTTGCCTGATGCTATCAGGAATTTCTTTATTTAAAAATCCCAAATTAGATGCTGAATTAAGTTCTTGAAAAAGAAATTGTTCAGGCATTGTTATTCCTTTACGTAGAATTGACTTTACACAAATTTTGTAGTATAATATAAGTAATTGCCAGGGACGAAAATGGCTCCATGCCTGGTGATTGTCGGGCTGCGGTCTGCACAATCCTATATCCCTGGCTAATCTATTCCCTATAATGCCTTATTCAACACTTTCTTCCTCACTAACATCAGAACTCGTATCCTCTATACCCGAATTATTATTTTCATTTTCATTAGGTGGTGTAGACAGGTAAAAATATATCTGATCAAGAGTTAAAAGTGCTTGCAATGCCTTTTCAGCAGTATATCCCGTTTCTAAAGCAGCACCATGACTAACACTATGGCGGGACAAATCTACTGTTGCGTTTGCAGGATCAAAATCCCTAAAGAAACTATTTTTTAGATACTGTAAAAACTCATTAGGTAAAAGTAGTGAATTTTCGTCTTCAACATTGAGCTTTCCGACCTCTAAAAGATGTGCAAGTACTTTCTCTATTCTATATGCACCCTCTGCATGGTCTGCACGATACATAGAACGCAATATTCCCTCAATTTCTGGATAGAGATTTTTAACGCAACTTATGTAATCACTTTGAGTTCCTCGTATAAATGCATCAATTCCAGGTTGCAGTAATTCGCGCTTTTCTTGAAAGAAAGAATTTTCCCACCACTTGTCAGTAATACTTTTTATACGTATTTCATTGAAACTGTCAAGTAGTTTTCTTACATCATTTTCGTAAGTAAATTTATCATTTTGATACGTTTCAAAGAGGCTTTTATACTCATCACCTAAGATTTCTACAAAAGGAAACCAACCGTCTGTTATGATTTCATTAAAAATAGGTTCTGATTCCAGACTTTGATAGACATATTGAAATGCTAAATATCTGTAAAGTTGTCCCAACTGCGTTTGCATTCGGGCAATATTAGAACCCTCAAGTGGTTCTTCTCTAAATTCTGATGAACCAATTTCTGTTTGCACTAAGTTAGGATTGCGTATCAAGTTAAAATAAAGTCCAAATTTCCAACCTACTTTTATGCAACAGATTACCTTGTCAGATTCTTTAATGTCTATACTTGGGAACCGTAATTCTACGATATCTGCAATACTATTGTCAGAGATCAGTTCCCCTTCCAATATATCCCGCTTGGATCTACATTTTATTTCCATCGGATAATCATTAAGGTAAATTTCTGCACTTAAGTCCTTGTGAATGACTATCAGAAAGTTGTTTATTGAACTGATGTTTATTTTGTACTCTGGGGGATGAAGAAAAAGTTTCGATATTTCATCCATGTATTTGTAAAATATTGGTTGGTCTGAAGTCTGACGAGAGGAACTCAAAGCCCAAAAATAGTGTTCAGCAGGAACATTGCAAACAGAAAAACCTGTTATATCTATAACCTTTCCAACGTATAAACGCATAGTATTTGATTAAACTCCTTCCTAAAATTATTATAAATATTTATTACTTTTTGTAAAATTCTCGATTCAGTTCTCTATCCTCCCCACACACCCCAAAATCCGCATCCTCGATTTCGGAGAGGTTGACATAAAGTTGATTTTTATCCAGCAGTTCTACCAATAGATGTTTCTGTGCTTCAAGGTCATCAATGGCAATGAAATCGTCTACTGCTTCTTCAGGCGTTTCTGCGTTGACATACCAGTTCAGGAACGAGTTTTCGGCAATATCTTGCCAGAGTGCGATTAGTTCTTCGGAGGATTGTGCGGCTTGGATTTTGTCCATATAGGTTTGGTTGTATTGCATTAATTCACAATAAATGAAATCATTATGAGTAATACGAGTTTCAGTAAAAACTTTTTCTAACCGTTCCTTACAAACATTTACTTGTCTTTCTAATTGTTCAATTAGTATATATTGTCTACCTCCATTTTCAATTTCGTTAAGTCTTAATATGGCATGGGCTGTTGTTCCGGTTCCAGCGAAAAAATCCAGGATGATGTCACCAGGATTTGTTGTGAGTTTCAATGTATCTAAAACAACGTTTATAGATTTTGGATAACAACCCTCAACCTTTCTGCCAAGTAATTCTTCTAATAAAAGTGTTCCATGAGAGGTGGCATTATACCTGGGGTCCACCCAATGTGTTGTTATAATTTGCTTTTCTCTGTATTTCCTATAGATAACGTGAGTTTGATAATTAAAACTGGTAGATAGAGAACGCCTTTGTTATGATG
>JAPPMR010000387.1 GCA_028818995.1 Candidatus Poribacteria bacterium
GACTCTAACTTATCCAAATCAACGGTAAAGCTACGGTCACACTCTCCCTTTTTAAGAGTTTCAGGCGTGTAAATCGCGTACTTGATTAAAAAATGTCGATCTGGTGTCTCACAACGAGATATTACGTTAATCAATTCCGTGAAAGGCACCTCTCCTTCTCCTTTGACAAAATAATCCACTCCAGGATATTCTCTTGCCAGATTGTGATCGCCATAAGTAACTTGTGGACCACCCAAAATAATTATTATCTCTGGATAGTGGACCTTAGCCCAACGAACTATATCTGGAACAAATTTCTCATTCCAAATATAACCCCCAAGTGCGAGAAATTTTGGGCGGCTCTCGTCAATGATTTTCAACACATCACGGACATCAAAGTTTGGGGTATTCAAATTGAAGTTTTTGAATTCTGCTTTCACGTCCCCGGTTTGATTTTTCCTGAAAAATGCCTCTATAGAGGCCATAGCTAGCGGTCTTCTCAGGTCTTTAGGCCGCGACCAATCTAAAAAGATAAACAACAGATCAAACTGGTTAAGGGAATCAACTGAGAATTCGGAGGAATGGGCTTTATCAACAGATTTGTAAATAATCTGCATTTTGGAACTCCTTTCGCAAATGACATTAAAGGGACGATGTTTCTATTCCAGTTGTCTTGAAAGGATGCGTCATGGCACAATCCCAGAGGGATCAAAGAGTGAGGCTATTGAAGCCTCGAAGTGCGACACATCGAAGGAAGGAATACTTCTGATACTATTTGTTGGCGGAGGTACTGATGGCAAAAGAAATACTGCGACCAACACTTGCCAATTATGTTAGAAAAGAGACCACTACTTCTGGTCCGAGGACTTATTATCTGATTTCTCGCGTGTTCGGTACAATTCCGACCTGCGCGTCCGCATAGCGCCTGCATGATCGATCTCTTTTCCAAGCGCCAAGAGATGCGCCTGACGAAGCCACCAGAAGGCTTCAAATAATGGTCGGCGAGGCGAGGTACCGCGATCTAAATTCGGCTTGTTGCGGTTGAGATGCCGAATTTGTTTGTGCGCTCTTTTCGCAAATTCGCAGACTTTTTCATCGGGATCGTTTTTAGAGAGCCAGAACAATGTTCTATGCGCTCGCCCCCCGGGATTAACGCGCAATGCCGTCAATGCCTGCACATAACACTGCCGCCAAATAGACCGAGGTTCTACGAAATCCCCATCTGCATAATTCGATACTTTATTCTTTCGATCTACGCCATTTTTCTTCGTTTTGAGCCGTTCAAGACAAAACCTTGCAAACTCTTCGCGCAACTCCTGCAAGTGCGGGTCTCTATTCAGTTCACTCCGAAGATTCTGAGGGTACATAGAGATTCCGATCCAGTAAGGGATTTGACTATACGGATGGGGTGGAGCCTCTCCATCAGATCCGGGCCAGTGGCTAATATCCGAGGCAACGGCTGGCACGGTCATCTCCGTAAAAGTCAGTAATAAAGACTTCAAGCACTGCCACGGAGTGGAAAAAATTAACAACACTTCAAAAGCCTTATCGTAAAAATCATAAACGGGCGCACCTGTCGAATCCTTACGCTCAAAGTCTTCAGGCGTCTCTCGCAACACTTTCCGCAACATTCCCAGGTGTTTGGCAGCACTTGCGACCAGCCGATTTCTCAATTCATCGGACAGATCAGACGCCAACCCGCCCATACTCCTGCTGTAAATCACCACAGATAATCGCCACCAGGCTTTGAGCAATGAGGATCGTTCCTGACTTGACTCAGGTTCTTTCTCATCCAAAAGTTCCATGAATGGGATCAACTCCTGGACAACAACCTGCCATCCGTCATTCAAAGCATCCAAACGTTCATTACCTGACGTCGGCCCATTATTCAAGACATACCCAATGGCATGCAAGAGGCCGTGGATCTTGTCGCCCAAAACGTCTTCCGGAAAACTGGAAAACGCTTGCAGCAAGGTGTTCAGGCTGATAGTGTCGCAACGTTCTCCATTGTTGCGAAATCGCCATATAAGCCAAAATTCAATCTGTTCAGGGTCTTCGTTGTTGAACCATCCTTGTCGCTGAATCGGATGCAACAAGTCCAAATCAACGACCTGCTCTAAAGGCACGCCTTGGGGAAAGAGGAATGGAATCAGGTCAAAAAATAGGAAAGCATGCGCGTCTCTAATTTCTATGAGCTTGCGCCAATCCAAACGTCTTGCACAAAACTTCGCCTGCCTTTGAAACTCGCCAACCCACGCGGGAATAATCCACTCTCTACTTGATTTCACCAGCTTCACATTGGGCCGAACCACCTCGCTGTAAATAGGCCCAAAACCAAGCAAAAAGCTCAAAAGTAGTGATAGGCGGGTTTGGCGGTCTTTCTCGGTCTGATCCGATTCTCCTAACTGTTCCACGACGACAGATAGAAAATATTCGAAATAACCCGTAAACTCGTCTTTAAATACAGCGTCACCGCTGCGATCGCCAAAACAGTCTGGACGTTCAAAAACGCGAATTAGCCATTCCTGATCATCGCGAGAAAAACCAGCGTACTGAAGGCACTGTTTTACAGGAGATACTTCTGAATCATCAGGGAAAACAAGGCCAGAACGGCCATCTTGAGCTTCGCCCATACCAACTCCTCTGTTAAGCGCCAAGCCATATCCTTGTGAGCAATCAACTCAGGATTTTGTAATCCTGTCTAGATTGTGAACCCGTAGGATTCCCGACAGAAGAAGTGTCGAGACCGGAAGAGATGCAGATTGCATCAAAGCACGAGGTTCAAAAAAAAGAATATACAATTTGCTCAGATTTGTCAACGCCAAATTTGAAAAATTCCAATTGCTTCCAACAAAAAACGCCCCAGCGCGTGCCGAGGCGTTTCCTTCTTTTATTACCAGATTTTATTCCGTTTCTCATCCGCGTCTATATGACGGGCAGGCACAAGGCACTGCCCCTACATTCATTTCACCCGCATTCTCATCTGCGTCTATCTGCGTCATCTGCGGATACTTATGGTTTTTCATCCCCACCACCTATTTCCGCTCATCGTATTGCCGCCTGTAATACTCGCGATACCCTGCGCTATCTCGAATTTTTCGCCACCAATCTTCATTGCCCAAATACCATTCAACCGTCAGGCGCAATGACTCTTCAAAATTGTACTTTGGCTTCCACCCCAGCGCCATAATTTTCGACGCATTCAGAGAATACCGCATATCGT
>JAPPMR010000700.1 GCA_028818995.1 Candidatus Poribacteria bacterium
TAGCTTATATTTCGGTCTTAGCGTTATCAGACACTTCTGATTAAATCATTATAATGTCTATTCTGTTTCCTCTGGTGTTTCTTCTTTATCTTCCTCTTGTGATTCGGTAGACTCGGTTTCTTCTGATTCGGTTGGTTCAGACTCTTTATTTTCTTCAGCTTTAGATTCTGCATCTTTCTCTTCTTTATCCGTTTCAGAAGGTGTGCTTTTTTCTTCTGTTTCCTCTTTTTCAGAATCAGATTTCTTTTTAGTTTCTGGCGAATCTCCATTCTCGTCAGTTTTACTTGAAGTTTCAGAAGCATCCTTACTATCGGAACTGGTTTCTTCTGATTCCTCTGGTGTAGCAGTTGGTGCCGCTTGTGTAACGGTTACCTTGAATTTAACGTCTCCCTCACCGGTCTGTTTACCTGTTGTTCTGTTGAATGTAAAGAGTTTTGTTTCAAGCCTATCATTTTTTTGGAGAACGACGACATTATCTTTCAGAACAATGATATTTGTAAGATTGTTCATGGTCGCGTGGTCACAAGTAGCAAAGATTTCCAGATCACGTATCTCTACATTACCTACAGCAATGATTTCTTTCGTCTCACCAGTTTCAGGATCAGCCTTGAGCGTAATTTCATCAGCGTTGAGAAACCCAATTTCAATACCTTGTACCGTTTTTCTCACCGTTTTTGCGTTTCCAATAAGAATTGTAATCCCTGTTTTCTCATACCGTTCCATTTTATCTGCGGTGCCGGTGATAACCTCTTTTGTAGGTTCGGTCTCGGCGGTATCGCTTTTAGAATTTGGTGTATCTACCTTTTTTGTAGCGTTTTTGTTTTCTGCCGATTTAACAGGGTCCGCAGATTTCTTTTCGGTCTGCTGGACAACTTCGTCATCCTTCTTTTCCGTGTCCGGTGTTTCGTCCGCAACCACTGAAAATGCTACTAAACAGATTATCACGCCGAAACAGATAAACCAATTCCTTACGGATTGTGGTAGTTTGCACGGCATATCAGTATTCATTTTAGAGATGATCTTCTTTCTAATCATTTATTTCCTCGTCTTTAGGATAGAGTGTAAATCGATTTTTTGACATCTTTACGGATTCAAGGTCAGGATTAGCCACCATTTCGGTTCCATACCATGTGGAATCCCCACGTACTATTTTGACCTCAGTTGGTGAGTACAGCGTTCCATCTTTGTTTTGCCATTGGAGTTCTTCTGTATACAACGTTCCATTTTCGTTCACACCGACTACCTCACCTTTAAGATACAGATTATCTTTTTTTTTACCAATGCGGAAAAGCTGCCCTGTTTTACTAGTCAAAGTGATAGAAAGTTGTCCCTCCTTAAAAATCTGAACTTTTGGGTTCTGGACTACTACCTTTTCACGTCGCACTTCTGATGACTCGCCAACAAGTGTCCACTTTAAGACACCTTCCTCTCTATGCTGTGTAGAAAACGTCTCAAACTCCTGAATCGGCGGAGGTTTTGAAGATGGAATTTCTTCCTCCCGTTCACAACCCACAATAACAATAAGACAGATACACAGCAACGCGACAATATATCTATTACTTAATAACATATACTCAAAAAGTTTCTTTAGATCACTAAGGACGCGTTTTCCACCGTTTGTGCATCCAAATCCACTGTTCTGGATATTTTCGGATGTAAGATTCAATAATTTTGGTGAATTTTTGTGTATTAAAAACAAGTTCTTTCTCTTTTTCATCACACCGTTTTAACACCAACGGTGGCTCAATTATCGCCCGATGTGTTCCATCAGACTGGCGTATAATGAAAGATGGTAGAATCGCTGCACCTGTTTTGAGCGCAAAAGCAACAGGACTATAGGGTGTATAAGCGGGTCTTCCAAAAAAGTCAACAAAAACACCATTTACAGTAGTGTCTACGTCTGCGACAATGCCAAGGAGTTCGTTTCGTTTTAGACATCGGAGTGCTTGTCGGACACCTGTATCCCTATCTATGGTAGTATATCCCGCTTTTTCTCGGTAACGACTGACCAACGCGTTTAGCCGAGGTGAACGCAACTCCCGCACAATCGGACTCAATGGTGCCACAGTAGCACTGATACTTGCTGCGAGAAGTTCCCAATTCCCAAAGTGTCCGGTTAATATAATCGCTCCTTTTCCTTGTGCTAAGGCATTCTCCACATGCTGTATACCTTCAAAACTAACAGACCTTTGAATCTGCTTCGGATTTATACGTGGAAACTGCATGAACTCAACTACAGTTTTGCCTAAATTTTCAAAGCATTTCTTTGCTATCGTTTTGACGCGGCGTCCATTCGCAATATCCAAACTCTGTCTTATATGCTCACATGCTAACATTCTCTGCTGTGAAGCAAACCAGAAACCAAGAGCACCCAACCATCCGCCGAAAGTCAATGCCACCGAACGCGGAAGATAAGAAACACAAAATCCGATCAGTTTGGCAGTAAATCCATAACACCAATCTTTCATTAGGAATATAGTATACCAAATTTCCTGCAAAATTACAAAGAAAAATGTAATGTTGAGACAATTCCACTACATATAGATTGGACATAACAGTTTGTTGTATTATCTACAGTTTTTCTTTGTAAATTTTTCATATACAACATTTAACATAACTTGATTTTTCATCATAATTTCAGGTAAACTCTAAAAAAGAACGGAACCCTTTATGCAGAAACCTGAAAATATCAATAAACAGATAATTCGGCTCACTATTCCAAACATTATAAGCAATTTTTCTATCCCGCTGCTTGGTGCAGTGGATACTGCTTTGATGGGACGTTTGGAATCTGAACACTATCTCGGTGCAGTCGGTATCGGTGGCATCATCTTCAGTTTTATCTATTGGGGATTTGGGTTTCTTAGGATGGCGACAACTGGGTTGACCGCACAGGCTTATGGAGAAAATGATAGGGCGGAATGTGGTCTCTTGCTACAGCGAGGTCTATCCATCGCTATCATCGGGAGTCTACTGTTGTTAATCGTGCAATGGGTTCTTGCCGATGTCAGTTTCGCATTGATCGCCACAAGTTCAGAGGTAGAACAACTTGCCCGCACCTATTTTCATATTCGTATCTATGCTGCCCCCGCTACGCTCTGTCTACATGCATTCCACGGTGTGTTTTTAGGATTACAGAATGCGCATTATCCGATGGTGTTGACAATTCTCGTCAATTTCATAAACAT
>JAPPMR010000240.1 GCA_028818995.1 Candidatus Poribacteria bacterium
GTGCTTTACCATCAGGCGACCACGCCGGTGCTATGTATGCCTTTTCAACTATCTTGTCAACTTTCCTACTATCGCGATCAGAAATATGGATACCCCTCGGTTCCCAACGGTGTGTACGCATGCCAAATGCGAGTTTTTTCCCATCAGGTGACCAGGCAGGATAAAGCATGTCACTACCTGGAATTCTCGGAAGCAGTATCTCGTGCTTACGCGTTATTAGATTGATAATCCGAATACGCCATTTTGCGAAACTACCGCTGGTGAAAGCGACTTTGGTTCCGTCAGGGGACCAAGAAGGAAAACCTCCAAAGAACTCTCCTGATTTGGCAAGGCGTTCCGCCTTTCCACCACCGAGTGTATGGATATACACTGCCCAATCAGGGACGGACGAGTACGTGTTGTAAGCGATTTTTTTCCCATCGGGGGACCAAGTAGGCGCGGTTCTATACTCCAAGTCATCAAACGCTCGGCGGATGTTTTGTCCATCAGGATCCATGAGATAGATGTCAGGAAGCCCTTCGTGATCTCGTTCTGAGACAAAGGCGATCTGTTCTCCAGTTGGCGACCATGTGGGATCGAAATCGTCTCCAGGGTGGTTGGTTAATCTCACCTGTTCACTTCCATCAGCATTCATTATATAGATTTCAGCATTGCCATCACGGGCAGAGGTAAATAGAATCTTCGCGCGCTCTGGTGCTTTTGCCCAAATATTAAACAGACTTGAGAAAACCAGGACTAAACTGGTGCTGAGTAAGAGAAAAGGTCTCATAATCATGATAGGTTCTCCGAAGACTATGGTTTGCAATAGGGGACGTAGGAGTGTTTGCAGCATCCTTTTCATTCTATTCTCAGGGCAACACTGTTAGAGGTGAGAGATGCTTCACCGAGTAGTGATTTCACAGGTAGATAGATATCCTTGTTTTTCTTTTCAAGAAATTCAATCTGTTGTTGAAGATCGTTAACTGCGGAACGTTTATCCGCAGCGGAGACATGTGCATCGGTCACATCCTCAATCCTTTTAATCTCTGCTTCTAATTCTATAACTTCCGGGTGTTTCTTTTTCAAAAAATCGCTATAAACTGGTAACGCTATTGTGAGCGTGATTGTGTAGCTTCCTTTCTCCAACTGATAATATTTCTGTAAATCTTCCAAAGAGACGACCTGTGTTGTCGCGGCTTTTAATTCCAACCCTTGGATACACTCAACAGATCTTCCATCCTTTTCAATAAAGACTTCTGCAGAACTCGGAACAGGGATTGAGCGTTTAGGTTCGACAATATTGCCGTCGGTATCTGTAATCTTTAACTGTGCAAACGCTTTTGATGTCGCAACATTGACAAAAGGCACGAGAAGGTCAAATTTTCCACTCTGAATACTGAGTTCAAGCGGAATAGCATCCTTAGATGTATAGGTCGCTTTAGGTGTGGCGAGAGAGAGAACCACTTCAGAAGTAGCAGTAACCGCGTCAGGTGGCTGTAAACCGGCAACACACCCCGTTATGCTAAAAATCAGAAGTAGATAAAGAGGAACAAAGTTTTTGAACACTTTCATCAGAGGAATTTCTATTCTATTGTCAGTGTAACCTCATTGGATACAAGCGATGCCTTCCCACGACGTGATTTGACAGGTAAATAAATGTCCTTCACCACATCTTTGTGTCTTTCCTGAATAAACTTAATCTGTTCTTGGTAGTAACTTACCGCGTCCTGCTTTGCAGCCGCTTGCAGATTCGGATCATTCTGCAACCGCGCCAGATCACGTCTTAACTCAAGGATTTCTGGATGCTCTTCCGTTATGGATTCCCGGTAAACCTCTAACTCGATCGCAAGCGTTACAGCGTAAGTGCCGGGCTGCAACATATAGTATCTCTGAATATCGTTCAATGTCAATTCCTGAGTCGCGTCCGCTTTAAGTTCAAAACCTTGAATACAGCGCACCGATTTCCCGTCACGCGTTACGTATTTTTGCGGGTTTTCCTGTGTGAGTACACGCTTCGGCTTAACAGTCTGACCGTTGGCATCCGTCACAGTTATTTGCGTAAACGCTCCCCTTGTCGCAACACTGAAAAAAGGAACAAGGAGATCAAATTTCCCATTCTGAATATTGAGATTAAGGGGGATGGCTTCTTCCGCAGAATAATTCGTTTTAGGTGTTGAAAGCTGGAGTTCGGCAAGCGCACGAGAGGCTTCTGTTTCGGTAGCCTCTGTAGCAGAGACTGTCTCATCGGCTTCGGGTTGTGTTGTCTGTAGATTTCCGAGGCAGCTAACAAGAGTAACAATAAATAGAAGGAAACAGAAAGAAATAAATTTTGGTGTTATGGGGCGCAGCTTGCAAGCCCATACTGCAGCGCGCCAGTCAGTATTGTAAAGTAGCATTTTCTATAACTCCTGATATGTTTTGTTAAAACGTAATGCCTAATCCAGTTCCGGTAGGCACTTCAATAAATCCGTCAACGATTTCCTCCGGCGGTTCAGTGAGGGACGCACGCCAGTCTACCTCACCCCAAGCGTATTCAAGGATTGCGAAATTTGGCACACTCGCCATGCATTGGACACTGGCAGCGGTTGCGACGGGACCACTCGGATTGTGAGGTGTCATCATAACGTTTCGCGCGGCGGCAAGGGTGGCGATTTTTTTCAGACCCGAAATTCCGCCAACATGTTTGACATCCGGCAAAATATAATCAACATGTGCTTGGATCAACAATCTATCAAAATCTGCGAGGGTCCGCAAGCGTTCACCGGTCGCAATCGGAATGCCAATCGAACGACTTATATGTGCGAAAGCGTCAAGATTATCCAGCGGCACTGCGTCTTCAATCCAGAAGAGGTGTAAGTCTTCCAATTCTTTTGCGACCTGAATGAGAACACCCGGGTTAAAACGACTGTGGCAATCCACCATCAGATCGATATCCGCGCCAATCGCTGCGCGAATCGTACGGATGCGATCAATCCCCAAACGGATAGCAGGGGTCAGCGTTCCGCGCGAGATATTCGCGACAGAAACGTCATCAAAGGGGGCGCACTTTATGGCGGTAAACCCTTCAGCAACGGCACGCTCCGCGTTGTGCGCAAACCCGTCCGGACTGCGATCGACGGTGGCGCGGTTAATATTCGCATAGAGACGGATTTTCTCTCGACACTTGCCGCCCAATAACTGATAGCTCGGCACATCTAACGCCTTACCTA
>JAPPMR010000836.1 GCA_028818995.1 Candidatus Poribacteria bacterium
CACTGTCTAGCGATATCCATATGAGAATAGAACATTCCAAATGAAGATTCTTATTGATATTATGCATCCTGCGGATGTGAATTTTTTTAAAAGGGCAGTACAACGTCTCTGTACAGAACACGAGATTACCATTTGGGTTAGGGACAGAGGTAAACTCAAAGAGATAGCAACAGAAGAATTCAATCTACCTATACGAAGTATTGGAAGACACTATTCATCTGTTTGGGGTAAATTTTTCAGTGCTTTTCAGAGAATAGGTAATTTGCTAAGGCATTGCCGTAAAAATTCATACGATGTTCTAACTTCTTTTGGAGGATATCATATTGGCATCGTAGCTAAGTTGACTGGTCAACATGCTGTAGTCTTCTATGATGATTATGAATACAGGCTGAATTTTCTCTTAGGTTTTATATTTTCCTCATCATATGTAATTCCCTCAAGCCTGTGTTTCTCTACACCAAAAGTCAGTACATACTATGGATTTAAGGAGTGGGCTTATCTTCAGAATTTTACTCCCGTAGAGGATATTTGCAACCGGTATCAACTGAAAAAAAAAGCCTATGTCTTTATTCGTCATGTCGCGTCAACTAGCCTCAATTACAGACACCAAAATTATCGTGATCTCATTATTGACATTGTGAAATTTTTTGAGAAACGACATATCCATGTGCTCATGTCTGTGGAGGATAAAAAAATCAAGAAGTACCTTCCTGGTACTCATTTTGTGCAAGAACCTTGTAAGGAAATACACTCGCTAATTTATTATGCTGCCTGTACTATTTCTTCTGGTGACACAGTCGCTAGAGAATCTGCCTTATTGAGCGTGCCTACCTTTTATATTGGGAACCGCAAAATGCGTGTCAATGGACCTTTGATCGATGCCGGGCTGCTAAAACATACGCCAGGCGATACTGTTTTCAATGCACTAAAAAAATGCATGGATAGCAATGAGCGTATTAATCTAACATTCTCTTGGGATGATACTACCGAAGTTATCGTCCGTCACCTCCTCAATAGATAATCCGTAATGGTCTAAATCATGATGCTGCGTTTTTATGTTCAACTGATTGTGTGCATTTTAACATGTTGCTATGTGTATGAACAATTGTTCTATGAAGTTATGATTGGTCGTTTACGGTCAACGCATAGAAGCTTGGAATTTATACTTGTTTTGACTGGTATTGGATATTGTTTCGGGATTCCATTACATCTGTTATGGAAGAAAAGATCGTATTGGCAAGGGCATTTCATTCCCTTTGGCATAGGGCATGTGGCTGCGATCATTTTTTTGATTCTGGTGAGTTTCACGGATCTTGGTCAAATGCTTGGGCGACCACTTCATGTAGATTCGCAATTGCAAAAGGTTGATGCTATTGTCATTTGTGATATGGGGAATTTTCATATTCGTAGCACGTATGCAGCGCAACTGTTTCATCAAGGAATGGGGTATCAGATTGTTAGTTTTGCACCTAAGCGAAGAGAATTTCAGAATTTCTTGAAAATTCATCTACAGGTCCCATCGGAAGCTATTATTAACGGCAGACCTCCTGGCAAATTTAACACTTATTTGGAGGCGAAGAACCTGAGAAAGATGATGAATGCTCAAGATTGGCAACGAATTCTGATTGTCACAGATCCTTTTAACATGCTTCGTACGATCAAAACCTTGGAAAAGGAAGGTGTGAATGGAATCTATCCAGCTTCTGTTCCTGATTCTATTTATACCGCCCAACCCGCACGTTATCTGGGGAAGCAAATCTATGCCTTATCCGACATTCCGTTTGATGATTTAAGCCCTAAACGACAGTTGGAGTTTCGGCACAAGATGATGATGGATGTGTTTCATGAATACATGGGCATTCCTTTCTACTGGCTGATGGGGTATCTGTGACCAAACTTTTTGCCTGTCTCACTGAGGGAGAAATGCTAAGTATTTTGACGCGTCGGTCATACGATAAGAGGTACAATGACGCCTAAATCACAGCGTTGAGATAACCAAGCAGAGTACTAAACAATATGTAAAAGCGTATCATTCGAGCTTAGGGCCATTTCCTTTGTGTATGTGATAGGCATTTTGGTTTGTGAAATATGATGTCTTAAACATGCACTCGGCGATGGCCTATTTTAATACTTTTTGGCGAAGGTATTGTTAGATGTCCACCAAGAAAGTTTTGTTGGCAGGTTGTTCTGATTGTTCTGAAGACCTCTATAAGAAATTTGTTCAGTGTAGTTTAGGAATACCAATCGAACTCTCTGTAGTGGCATGTGGAAAAAAAGCACTCAGGCTTCTTTTATCGGGTGATATTGATATTGCTATCATTGCTTTCACTGTACCACCGAGAAACGCAGTAGAAATTCTTGACATATTGCAAAAACAAAATATTATGTCGGATGTGATAGTTACGGGGCATTGCTCTTCTGAGATCATCGTTGAAATTTTTAGAAATGGAGCACGGGATTTCTTGATAGATCCATTTGATGTTGATGAGCTTAGGAAGTCAATAAAAAAAATTCTGATACAACAGGGTATTTCAGAACATGTTATGGCAAACCGCTTGGATCAATTTGTGAGAGACAATATCGTGGATTCCAGTCTCAGTTTAGAGATGTTGCGCAAGCATTTCAATATTTCGGTAAGCTATATCTCCAAGCTCTTTCGTGAACATCTCAATTCTTCGTTTCGCCAAAGGGTGCTGTATTACCGTTATCTTGAAGCAAAAGAGTTAATTCAAACGTCAGATGAACCATTTTATATAATCGCTGAAAAAGTTGGTTTCAATGACTATCATCAGTTGACATCTGTTTTTCGAAGATTTGAGAAGATGACTCCAAGAGATTACAAACGTACGTATTTTGCGGCGATTAGTTCCTAAATCAGAATCTAATAGGTTTCCCAACAGGTGTCTGTCAAAAGAGACTCTGACACTCTTCAAGTCGTCATTGACTCAACTGGTTTAACTTCTGGACACATTCCACTATACTTTCAATCTCGAACAGGTTGCAAAATAGACAGGAGGGAGATATGAAAACGAGATCAGTGATTTATACAGGTTTTATACTGCTGCTGATTTGTATCTTTAATTTTGGCTTATCTAAAGGCGAAACAACAATAGATGCGCTGTTTCAGGCCGCTGTGGAGCAAGTTGGTCAAGTGAGCCGTGCTGAAAGCATCAAG
>JAPPMR010000275.1 GCA_028818995.1 Candidatus Poribacteria bacterium
AAAACGTTCAGCAATTGTCTCTGCTGTTTGTTTGTAGTTAATATACTCGTCTAGGACAGATTCTATGCCTATACGTGTGCCTTTAATGCGAATATCATCTTCTGCCAAAAAGTTAAAATAATCTTCAATTTGCATGTCAATCTCTCCAAAATAGTAAGTATGATCAGAATATACTGGATCCAGAATCTTAATTTATAATTCCGTAATCACTAAGGGATCTCCCAGCATATTTAATCATATTAATAGGTTCCGCGGGTACGTTAACCATGTATCTCAATAACAGATTGATAAACAATGCCCAGGATTTTTCCACTGATATAGCACGAAACTGACCATTCTTATTAGGAAGAAAATCGAGTCCTTCTTCACTACAATTTGCTATTATGTTATTCCCATCGGTGCTATATAATGAAAAAATTGTATCTATTCTCTTATGAAGAGGTAGGCTTTCTGCCTCAATAATACGTTGGTATTCCATCAACAGACCACTACCAGTCATACACTCAACAGAAATAGTGAAAAAAATTGATTCCCAATGTTCTTTTTCTTCTCCGAACAATTTATGGAAGTACTTTATATCGCTATCATTTTGATCAAAATAAGCTTTTCGATGTAGATTCTTGTAACTTAAGCATTTTTCAAAACTATCTTTTAGTTCTCTTGCATTGAGTTGAGTCTTAATTTCACCACAAGCGAATGTAGATTCAACTGGGAAAACTTGAGCAGCGGTACTGGTAAATATGCGAGGTGTGTTCATTTTATCATATAGGATAATATCCATTTGCCTTGATTCGCCACCTTCCGAATCCATTACAAATCCGTTTGATATCCCTATTTTTTCAGGTAATACTTCTGCCAGATAGGACCTGAACATTTCTTCAATTAGTGTACCTATTTCACCTGAGGTAGGGATTAATTTTCTGATCTGCTCAGCAGAAATATCCAGTTTTTTCTGAGATGAGAATAGTAATTCTTGATACCGTTTGTTTGGCATAATTTATTTCTCCGGATTTCCTGCAGGTAGTTTAAATTAATCAACATACCAACTCGGAAAAGCAATCCGCTTCTTCTTAAGCATCGCCAACTCGGTATCAAGGTCGCACTTAGACTGTTTCCCACCGTGAATACTCGGTTCAGCACAGAGCATCTCGCGGAGTGTCTGCATGGATTCAAGCACGTTATCGCTCGTAATTCCCAACACCTCTGTTAGTAGACGGCTGTCTAATTCTTTACGCACGGGGTCGTGCGCGCACTCATTGACGGGCAGCATCCGTTTATACTTCAAACGTTCAAAAATTGACTCAGCGTTTGCTAACGCTTCATCGGAGAGTTCAAGGACATCCAGCGTGGGTAGAGTTCTTAATGTTGTTAGCCTTAATTTTCCGCGTCCAGCAGTTTGTTTGCCACTGTGCAACCAGTGACAGAAAAGCCCTAAGGTTGAATTACACCAAAGTGTCCAAGGAATCTCATGTCTGGGATTTTCAAATGCTACGTTCGTTATCAATGTTGGACCGATAGCAGACTGCTCAGTAAAAAGAGCTATTATTGAACAGGCAGTGAATCTTGGAACCATGTTGTAATGAGTTCTGCTGTTTCGATCTACTCGATTTTGCACTTTAGTTTCCGCGTTCGGAATGGGTATTGCACGCGAATCTGGCAGCACAAGCATAGATCGCTGAACTTCGCTCTTTGCATTCCATAAGCAAGCATACCCGTCTTCGTTGGGTTGAAACCCTTCTACTTTACGAAACACACCCCTAACCTCAGCTAGTCCTAAAGTTGCTATGTCTCCGACTTGGCAAATTGGAATTTCAGGAACCGTTTCTTGTAACGCTTGTAGTGGTAATTCCAATCTACCTTTCTTCAGTCGTCTGGCGGACTGAAGGACTGCCATTGATTTCACGCGCACTGCAACCCACCCTTCACCAGAAGGTAACGGGCAATCAAGCATAGATCCGAGAATTTCCTCTCCAACTTTTATTGCATCACCTCCACTTGGCGTATCTTCTAATCGGTACGTTCCGTTACTTCGGATAATTCTATTTGTAATCTCAAAAGCTTCAAGTAAACTTTTTGGACGTTGGTTTAGGCAGACAAACTTGCCGCGCCCTGTATTATCACCTTTTCCCTTTGTTGCTACAATGATGCACTCTGCCATGTCCGTATCAGCAGAGAAAGCACAATCAAACCCTTTGGCTTCAGCTATAGTTATTACAATCACGTCGCGATATTCTGTTGCCCACATATCGCGCAGTTTTTGGGAAGTTGGTGAAGCAAGCACCGTTGCGGGGAGGATAAAACCCATTGTACCTTTAGACTTAAGCATTCTATGTGCAAGTTCTACAAAATATGAACTGAGTCCCGCTTGTCCATCAGCTACATCGGTTACTTTTTTAGTGAGTATTGTTTGCATTATTTTTGTATATTCTTGAGGTCGGTCGCTGCCTTGGAAGGGGGATTTAGCACCATCTATGCCAGCAGGATCTGCCCCCGGTTTCGTAAAGGGAGGATTCTGAATAACGACATCAAATTTTCTGTATGGAAAAGTCCGTTGAAGATCAACTATTCTGTTTTCTTCACCACCGATCTGTTCAGCATCCGTATCAAACAACTTCATATCATCAAGCAATTCAAGTGAACCAACTGCGTAATCACCATTTTCTAATTTACCATAAGGAGCGGTGAGAATCCGTGTTCCACCCAGCTTCATATCAGCATACTTACTTGCAAGTGCAGCCGCGGTGAGGTGTGTCGCATTCGGCATAATATCTACACCACCGATGTGCTTCTCCAACATTCGCTGATGGATGTCTTTACCGTTGCCGCCCGATTGCTCATACAGAGACAGAATACGTTGATAGACACCGTTGAGGAGTGCCCCTGTTCCGCAAGCGAAGTCTGCCACTTTCGGGAGTTTACCCTTCGGCAGTTCAGGCATCACAAGGGTGGAGAGCAGCACCGCGCTTTCGGGAAGCGTATAGTTCGCCTTGACGTATTTCCTGTCGGTGATGAGTTTTTGGAACACAATACCCGCGAGTTCGTGAATCTGGGCAATACCGGTATCAACAAGGTCTTTTGCAGCCTCACAGAGGAGTTTTAAGATATATTTGACAAGTCTGTCATCCGTAGCGAGTGCCTCAACGAGGTTTCGGGCATCCTCAAAGATTGGGCGAT
>JAPPMR010000173.1 GCA_028818995.1 Candidatus Poribacteria bacterium
ATCTTCTCTTGTCGGCGGGTGTATCATGCCCGCCTATATTGTCCTAAAAATACGCTAACTTTAAGAGAATTATACGATTATTTTACACAAATTCCATACTGTTAGACTATTATTATTAACATGTTTATTTATGATAATGAGACTTAATATCAGTGAAAATGAATATCATTATCAATATAATCGTTTGTGAAATTAAAAATAACTTTCCGATGGAATAGTCTACAAGAAAATTTGACATTTTTTATAGATTTTCTTGACATTCCTGAAAATACCGAGTATAATTAACCAAAATCTTGTGATAATAAGCAAATTGTCGCGACTTTTACATTAGTATAATATAGGATAATGAGATTCGTTATCAATTTTTAACATTGGTCTCAAATTATCCGAAACCTGATTTAACCAACACTCTAATATGATATTGAGTCTCAATATCATATTAGATACATTTTAAATTTATGAAGAAATTTTTGATTTTTCCAACAATTCTGGGAATGTTTATTTTCTTTAGTATTAGTGCTGTTGCTGATACCAACCCATTTTCAATTTCTGGGTACGGCATAATTAACTATGCCAACTTTGATTGGGAAATTGACCCAAACAGGCGTGCAGCTATTGACATAGAACGTTTTGTTGTCGCTCCGAAATACCACATCAACGATACTATTGGACTTGAAGCGGAAATAGAATTTGAACACGGTGGCACCGGTAGCACAATGGAATTTGATAAATTTGAAGAGTTCGGTGAATTCGAGATGGAAATAGAAAAAGGTGGTGAAGTCATTGTAGAAAAACTGGCTGCTGTTTTTTCAATACAACCCGAACTCAACTTCCGTGTTGGACATATCATCGTGCCAGTCGGTCTTGTCGCGAAACGGCATCGTCCACAACACTACTTTACTACGACCCGTCCTGAAGCAGAAGCACATATAATCCCGACGATATGGCACGAAACTGGTGTTGAACTTTTCGGTTCGCTTGGTTCACTGAAATATCAAGCACAAATTATTAACGGTTTAGATTCAACGGGATTTAGTTCGCGACACTGGATAGTTCGCGGACACCAGCTGCGATTTGAGACGATCAACGCTGAAACACCCGCGTTCGTCGGACGGCTTGATTATGCGTTTGATGAGAACGCAACCGTCGGCATCTCTGGTTATTTTGGAGACACCGCGGCAAACCGACCCAAACCTGATGTAGATTTTGACGCGCACGTTGGTATTGTAAGTCTTCACGGATTTTACGAGATGAATGCCGTGAAAGTGCGAGGATTGTTTCTTTGGGGAACACTTCAAAATGCCCATAAGTTGTCTAAAGTAAACCGGTCCATCTCCAATAATCTGAATGTGAAACGAACACCGATTGGCAGTTCGGCACTCGGTTGGTACATTGAAGCGGGATACGATGTGTTGTCATTTTTCAGAAAAGCAGAAGTATCCTCACGTGTATTGGATGTATTTGCCCGTTACGATTTTTACGATACGATGGCAAGTGTTGAAGGTTTAATCTTTGATAATCCTCGATGGGAAAGAACCACGTGGACTTTCGGTATAAACTATCACGTTCACCCGAAATTGGTTTTCAAGAGCCATTATTCATTACGGAAGTTAGCCCAGAAAGATTTAAACAAGGAAAATACCTTTGCAATCGGCCTCGGTTTTCAATATTAATAAAATGCGATTTACGCAAATAAAAGCGCGGATTTTAGCTGAGGTATTCTAAAGGAACCGCGCAATAAAATGGAGGATTTTATGAAGTTTCATAAAGAAGTTGCTATAAAAAGTATTTGGACACTGTTTTGTTGTCTGCTACTTGCATTCACATTTATTATCGGATGTGGAAATGACGATGATGATGATCCAGATCCTACAGAGGAAGCCTACGATGCTGCGTCCATGCTAAGCAATTTTGCTAACAATGTCGTTTTAGCAACTTATAGTGAATTAGACAGCAAAGCTGGTGACTTATTGGCTGCTGTCAAGGCATTGGAAGCAGATAGCACGCAAGCAAATCTTGAAAAAGCACAACAAGCGTGGGTAGCAACTCGAACACCTTGGGAACAGAGTGAGGCATTCTTGTTCGGTCCCGTTGATACACAAGGGCTTGACCCTGCTTTAGATAGCTGGCCCGTTGATCGTGTCAGCTTACAAGAAGTCTTGGACGGCGACAAAGAGTTAACTGTTGATTTCGTCACTGATGGGTTAGAAGATACGCAGAAAGGTTTTCACACGATTGAGTTTTTGCTTTTCCGTGAAGGGGATCAGCGTAAGGCATCAGATATAACTGAACGTGAACTGCAGTATCTTCTTGCAACGACAGAGAATCTCAAAGCCAGCACTTCTCAACTACGATTGGCGTGGGCACCTGAAGGTGAAAATTTCAGCAATACTGTTGCGTCAGCTGGTGAGGAGGGAAATGCTGTCTATCGGTCACAGAGTGCTGCAGTACAAGAGATGGTCAACGGTATGATTGTCATTGCTGATGAAGTTGCTAACGGTAAAATATCAGATCCTTACAACGAAGAGGATACTACTAAGGTTGAATCTCAGTTTAGTTTTAACTCTATCTCGGATTTCCAAGACAATATCAGAGGAATTCAGAACGTATATATGGGAAAATTCAAGAGCGATGGACAAGGGTTAAACGAATTTGTGAACGGTAAGGATGCTGACTTAAATAGCCGATTCCAGTCAGAAGTTCAGAACGCTATTGACACTATCGGTGCGATTCCGGATCCTTTCCGTGATTCAATTACTGGAAACCGTCCTGCTGTCCAGGCGGCGATTGACGCTGTCAGTACGGTTCAATTAACACTTGAACAAGACATTTTACCACTTGTTCAGGACAGTGAGTTTAATTAGCATTACGCAAGACTGTTTCGTTTTGTTGGGAGCAGTCGGTGAGTGTTCCCAACATAAATCGCAAGTATAATTCCTGTAACAATTTGCATTCACTTAATACCTATGGTGAGAATTAATCTGCAATTTTAGATAGAAAATGAAGTATTTTCCCACAGTTCTTTCTTTAACTCTATTAGTATTTATCCTAATTGGGTGTAACTCTGAACAGCCAACGGATATTTTAAATTCCAATTCTCCTATAGATACCACTGGTGCCTTATCCGGTGGAGACACGACTGTTTTTGACGCATCAAGCCATGCGTTCTCAACT
>JAPPMR010000784.1 GCA_028818995.1 Candidatus Poribacteria bacterium
GTCTACAATGGTGCCAACCCGATTGTCCTATGTCCACACCACGCAAATCCCTATTCAGATTCTACATTACTGGCAAATTTGTATTTAAACTTAAGTTTTTCTAATACTATCTACTTATCAGAAGGAGATTGGAGAAAGGATCCGATAGGAATGTACGGAAACCCAAAAGCAGCAATCGCTGGATATGAAAGAGCACTTCAACTCGTACCTGAAGATCCAAATTTCTTCAATCTCTATTCTGAACTTATTCGTCTCTATGTAAAAGCTGAGCAAGAAAAAGATGCGGAAAACCTCATTGAAAGTTTCAAATCCGTCATGAAACCACATGGTGAGGACATCATGCGGTTTCGAGACTATTGGACGCTTGTTGACATGCTTAAAGTGGTCGAGAAACATGAAGAGGCATTTCAACTTTTACAACACCTTGAAAAAACTGAGCAGAAGAACCCTTTTATCCGAAGCATCTATCGTGAAATCGCCATGATTCATGAAGAAAAAGGAAACATTGAACTGGCAAGAGCGTATTTTCTGAAGGCGGATTCAAAGTTAGAGATGATTGGAAAGCCAGCACCTGACTTCTCATTGATAGATATTGATGGTAACTCAATTTCGCTTAAAGACTATAGAGGAAAAGTGGTGTTACTCTATTTTTGGGCAACTTGGTGTGGGCCTTGTACTGGTAATATGCCAATTGTGAAAAAAGTATATGATGCTAATAGAGATTTCGGTTTTGACGTTATCGGTATTAACCGAGACGCGGACGAATCAGATATGTCCGAATACCTGAATGTGTGCAGCTTGCCTTGGCGGCAGATTTTTGATGGAAAGGAAGGACCCCTAAAAAAACTGTACCGTGTTAGCGGTATGCCATCTAAGTGGTTAATTGACAAAGACGGTAATATAATATCGTATGACTTCAGAAGTACAGAATTGCATAAACTGGTTAGAGATATAGTGAATGTGAATGGGTTAGAATAAGTAAGAGTCCAGACTAAAGAGATGCATTTTGGAAAACCGTTTCAGTACCAACATGGATATTTACTGAGACTAAATATGGATAGATGGCTTCCGTATCTACCTGCACACCAAGTCCAGGAAGTTCTTTCACCCGGACCATATCATCGGAATCTACCTGAAATGGTGTTTTTACTAACCGTTGTGATAGTTCCGAACCGGCAGCGGGATATTCTAATAAATTGAAATCTGGGTTCGTGGCAAAAACATGTAGTGCAGCGGCAAGGCTGAGATGGCTTTTAAAGGTGTGATTGACATATTGAACACCGCGTTGTTCAGCAAGTTGGCGTACCTGAAAAGATGGCATAATCCCACCGATGCGTCCCGTATCAATCTGCACAAACTGGACACCGCCATGAACGATCAGGTCTTCTGCCATGCGATAGGTATTTGAACCTTCACCAGCTGCAATAGCAACACGAGGATTCTTTTTAGTTAACGAACCGTAAGCATCAATAGCATCTGGGGCAAGCGGTTCTTCCAACCACGTGGGAGAAAATTCAGCAAACGCTTCTGCGCGTTGGTAGGCGGTTTCGTAATCTGTTCCCCAGACAACGCCCGCATCAATCATAATCTGCACATCAGCACCCATACCTTCGCGCGCTGTACGCACAAGTGCAATGTCGTTTTCCTCACCGAATTTTCCCATCGGTCCCCAACCAAACTTTGCAGCACGATACCCTTGCTCGCGTAATCCTACTGCGATTTGATAGGTATCTTCAGGGGTATCGCCGAATAGCACGGAAGCATAAGGGAGTTTCGGGTGTGCAATGTCAGATGTGCCAGACATCTCCGCGAGAAGAAGATAAACAGGTTTTTCTAACTTCTTGCCGATAATATCCCATAGTGCTATTTCTGCGCCGCTATAAGCGTGCTGTATCTGCTGAATGTCCAACCCATTCCGCAACACCATTCCACTCAAGCGCAGCACATCCTCTGGACTATCAAGCGTCTCACCAATTAGCGAATTGCGGATATTGATGATATTGCCGTGTGACATCGGGCAGCAATATGCAGCAATACTAACCAACGGCGAAGCATCGCACTCTCCCCATCCCTCTATCCCAGCGTCAGTCCGGACTCGGACTAAGAGCGTATCTTGTGTACCATCCGCTGCATCAGTGATCTCTGGCATCCGTAAGTAAAAAGGATCTACGGCTATTATTTTCATGCTTCGGCGGATGGGTCTTCCTTGGTAGTTTCAACATCCTCAGAAGAAAGCGCGGCTACAGCAGGTTCTTCGTCTTCTCTATTTGGGACTGCAAGTGCCCGCATGACAGAAACGACAAACCAACCGACCAAACCAGCAGCAGCACCAGCACAAACAGCAATCGCAGCACCTCTCGGTGTAGCAAATTGGTCTAATGTCTCACGATCTACCGAACAAGATATATTATTGATATTTTTTATTCCAACACTTCGGGTTTCGCCATGTTGCATATATTCTACGGTTGGCGGTTCGTCTGCCTCTATTTTAACATTAGCATTCCAATCGCCAGTATCTATCGCAACACTGCTTTCACCTTGTTCACCTACCCAAGATGCCTTAACGCCTTTAACACCTGCCTCATCACGAATTGGTTCCATCCGTGTATTTGATAAAACACGACCAAGAAAATTTAGCGTAATATCCTTAGATTTTGATAAAGCCAAGCGCAGATTCTCTGAATTCATGATTACTTCCTCTTAAGAAATACTTAATTTCTATTTTCCCATATTCAAGTTAAAAAAACAACCTAATAGATGTTTTGTCCATTCTTAATCTATGGTGAATTATTGAAATAATTATATACCTCACCTGTAGGAGCGATCTCCGAATCGCGACTAAAACCATTTGTAGTCGGGAATCGGAGTTCCCTCCTACAAGCGAATAATGTCTAATTAATTCTAAAATCTACCATAAAAATAATTTTGACACAGTCAAAGTTTTAAATTAAAATGTAAATACAAACTATATCACACCTTCATTTATTAAACGTCAATCTGATATATTTGTTAACACACAAAGATTTATTACTAACAATATTTGCGGATAATGCCCTGTGAATCTACACAACTATTTAAACGGCATATTTATAACGGGAACGGGGACGGAAATAGGAAAAACAGTAATTGCAGGCGGTATCGCAGCGTTACTTAAACGTAGCAGGGTTAATGT
>JAPPMR010000964.1 GCA_028818995.1 Candidatus Poribacteria bacterium
CGTGAGTCTATTGCGATTGCCTATATAGTAAGTTTTATGGGCAAAATCTTCATAACGGTTGATGATGCCTTGAGCAATTTTCTTATCCTTTTCAACCTGTCTTTCTTGTCCCGGTAGTTTTTCTTTTAATAACCGATCTGAAATATCAAGAATAACAACAATATTTATCGGTTGAGATGAAGTTTCAACCTCCGGTTTGTCGGATTGACAACCAAATAATAATAAACAAACTATAACTAAACACCTTAATTGGATTCCCATCTTATCTCCCTTGATTGGATATATTTGTTAAGTGTTTCTTCGGCAATCTCTTGGGATTTTTCAATAGCACTATCGGCACCATCATTCTTGGCTGCAAGGAATGTCGTCCATCCATCCATAAAAGTGGCAACATGCCGTCTTAATGTCACAAGGTCAATTAAAATTTTGCCTATACGTGATTCCAAATCGGATTTAAAATTTTGCTTCTGAGCGATCTCCGATTGAATACTTACAATACGCTTTTTGCCTGATTCCACATTTTCTGTCAGATGCTGTGTGTCCGCATCTAACCGCTCAATTTCAGCTCTAATCAGAACATCGTCGGGAATGGCTTCTATACCTTGTTTTGCTTTTTCGGAGTCATCAGAGTGCCTTTCTATATCTTCATCAAGGTTTTTCATTTCAACCTCTAACCCTCTCAATTCCTTTTCTATAATATCCCTATCATCTGTGATCCGCACCCGCGCTTCTGTCCACCCGTCTACGGTAAAATGGAAAAATAATCCGAGGAATAATGAAACGACAAAACCGAAAAATAGCACGATATAGATATTCAAGTCCCAAGTGAAAGGGTTTCTGGGTATGACTTTCCATGCCTCAATTTCTTCTCTGCTTATAAGCCTTGTTGCGTTATGTATCTGTTCTGAAACCTTAAGTGCTATCAAACTATCCAGCACAAAAGTAATCGCTACAATAGCGATAATCCCCAAAACAAAAAGAAATCCTCTAAGTTTCTGACCTTTTTCAAATCCTTTGGTCATATATCCAATACAAGGGTGAATCGCAAGGGCAAGGGCTAAAGGGAAAAATGAGGCAAAAACAAGCCAAAAATTAAACTCTCTGAATGTCTTAAAAACTGCTGTCGGATCAAATAACTCATTCAGACCCATGATTTTCACATTTTCACTATTAGTGTCAATTGATGAAAAGAAAGACTTATCAAGAGCAGATATATAAAAGAAATAGAGTGCCAAAAACAGAATGAAACTTACAATCCCATAAACACGATAAAGACGTAACTGACGACGTTTCGGTGTGCCTTCTGCTTCTGGGTATTTTTTTAATTCTGATTCCAACTCAGCTTTTTTCACCTGTTGCTGGCTACGTTCTACAATCTTTTCATCAATCGTTGTTGCTAAATTATCTATGGCTTTGAGTTCCGATAACAAATGCTGTTTTTCTGCAGTTTTTTCTTGATTGGCTACGACCGTCGCTTCTACCTCTCTCCACTCTGTTTCCAAGTTATCTATGTCATCTTGCAACTCGTCTATTCTGCTTTCTAAATGTTCACGAGAGGCGCGTAATTCTAATTCATCGTTGTCAATGATAATTCGTACATGGTTGGGGATCGCAGCAGCAATTCCATTAGCGTTAACTGCGGACTGAAAACCATTTTCAGCACTCCAATAATGGTCACCATTTACACCTAATTGAGGCGTATAATTATTACTGACAACGGTTGGCTCAACGACAAAACGATTAGATTCTGAACCAAGTCTAATACTCTCTTGTTCAGTTTTTATAGATGGCGGTCCAACTGGAGAAAATTCCTTACCAAGTTTATCAAGCAACTTAATCGCTTTCTTTATTGGATATCTGAAAAACTCACGGTCCTTATTTGAGCGAAACACACCTAATCTTCTATGCATTTCCTTTTCTATTTCTTCATATTGATCGGATTGTAAATAATATGCTACTTCAAATGGTGTCGGTACACTGGTACCGCTTAACTCTTTTGCACGATCTTCCGGATTCTTGCTTGTTTGACCGATTTTTAGCAATTTTCGTCGCAACCATCCGTACCTGTACGATTTATTTACCAATATATACACATATCCCATATTCATACCTACTTCTATTTACAACATATTTATATTGCACCGTAGTTTGTCAGGTAAAGCATCTCAGTACCACATTATATTCACAAGACTTACGCAAAAGTCCGAAACAATCAGCAAAATTGAGATATATCACTAAAAAACACAATGAATTGTGCGACTAAAAACGCTGTAACGTCTGAAAACGAGCAAAGTACGTCCGCTCTATTTGTTGCTATACGACACAATAAATAATATTCAAAAAATAATAAAAAAGTCTATATATAACTGTATTATAGGGTATTTTCAAAAAAAAACAACAAAATTGTTGGTTTTACGCAAAAAATTACAAAATGTTTTAGAATATTACCTGGATTTTTTTATAAAAAAGTGGATATTTCCCCTTTTTAACCTTTTAGGACAGACGTAAATTGAGCAGAGACGGAGCATATTTTATCCCAAAATAGTCACTTAGATGTTTTTAACCCCTTAAAGCCCCTTATCAAGGGGCTTTAAGGGGAAATACATAAGTCCTGTATTCATTTATAAATTCTGTTAAGTGTTAATTTGGATATAACCTAACTCCGACTTGCCAATTTATTCGCAAAAATACTGATTAACCCACCCAACATCAGATACCCAAAAATCACTTCCAGTGTTACAAGTAGACGTGCAGTAGCATTGTCCGCAACGACATCCCCGAAACCGAGCGTCGTAAAGGTGACAATACTGAAATAAAAAGAGTTCCAAAACGTTAGCGGTTCGCCACTATATTTACTTGTTGCTTGATGAAATTGGGGCGACCAATTTTGTATCCATTCTGGCACCCACGATGGAAACGGCATATAGGCTATTGCAAATAGAAACGCAAAGAAAATCGACCAGAATGCCCAAAGCCCTAAATTCCGTCCATAATCGGAACTCCATCGCCATAAGCGCGCCAGCATCGGATTCGCTTTATTGAACGCACGGATAAACTGCTGGTCTGCGACATATCGTTTGAAAAATGGGTTGGCAACTTCATCTACATGTTGACTATCCAAATAGAATTCAGTCGGCTTTTTTGAATTCTTGGTGAA
>JAPPMR010000425.1 GCA_028818995.1 Candidatus Poribacteria bacterium
AGGAGATAGAGCACATCCGAGATGAAGCAAAACAGGAAACTGTCATTACATTTTTTCAGGAGATGAATTCAGGACAACATAGTAATTTGTTAGACCAGTTCCTGAAAGCAGAATCGTTAGTAAGACAGTTGAAACAACAAGGCACTGAAATCCCACAAGAAATTGCGTTAATTCCCAGTTTGATCCGTATGTTTACCCGCTTTGTTAAGATACAAGGGCTCCGTCCTAAGGCAGTTGTGGGTGACCAGAAAGTGGTAACACTCAGTGAATCTGATGAATATGAGTACACCGGGTCCAGTTGGGAAGACCCGGACGAACGCAAAACGGTTGAAATCCAATCGGCAGGTTGGGTCTACGGTAATACACTTATTTCTAAACCTAAAGTCAAGGAGGTCACATCATGAATTCTAATATCAAACCTACTGACAAGCGAAACTATTATATTGGGATTGACTTAGGAACTACCAATTCGGTAATGGCATGGGGTTCT
Source organism: Candidatus Poribacteria bacterium (assembly GCA_028818995.1). The sequence continues at coordinate 491 of JAPPMR010000425.1, forward strand.
CTTAACCCACAAACAAATCAGTTGGAAACGAAAATCGTGGAGGTTAGAATGATGATAGAACGTGGGGGAACAGGTAAAAAAGAACTGTTACCCTCGTGTGTCTATTTCAAGGAGGGAGGTCCGCCAATTGTTGGTGAGTACGCCAAAACGATGATCGGTAGGACAAATCGAGTTGTGAAATCTATTAAGAGTGAGATAGGGACACAGACAGCGTTTGATTTTGATGGTAGCATCTACAACCCCGCAGTAATTTCATCGCAAATTCTTAAGCATCTCGCTTCCAGTGCAGAATCTCTATTCGGTTTTATACCTGATGATGTTGTTATCACTGTTCCAGCCTCTTTTGATTCTGATATGCGGGAAGCCACCATTGAAGCAGCAAGACTCGCTGGATTCCGCACACAGGAGGATGATGGGAGTCCGCGCAACATTCTACTGGATGAACCCCGTGCTGCGCTTTATGATTTTGTTAACAGCCAAAACAAAGGCGATATCCCAGAGACACTCATTAGTTTCCATGAACCCAAAACTGTTCTGGTTTTTGATTTAGGGGGTGGAACACTGGATGTCTCTTTGCATAACGTTTCTTACGAAAAAGAACAATCCACATTGAACATTGAAGATTTAGCAATATCGCGCTATACGCAAATCGGTGGAGATAACTTCGATCAGAAACTTGCAGACCACTTTTTGGAGGTTTATGCCGACAGATTACCAAATGACTTTGATGATTCTCAGATGAATATGCTCAAAAGCGAATTGCGAGAATACGCTGAACAGGCAAAAATTGATTTAAGCAGTGAAATTGAGAACGGCAAGTTAATGGGTTATCTTGATCCTAAGTCATTTGACCCTACGCGAGTCGAAACCGAAATCATCAAGACACCTTTTGAAAATCAGGTGTTTGAATACGATTTGACACTTTCTGAATATGAGGACATCGTCGAACCTCTCCTTGCTCCAGGGCTCACGTTAGATGCTGTGAATCAACTAGATACATTGTCCGATTCTGATAATATTATCTATCCAATTCTGGATGTGTTACGAAAAGCTGAGCAGAAAATTGGAGGCATGCCGAGTGTTGATGCAGTGCTGCTGAATGGCGGGATGACAAAATTTTATACGATCCAGAAACGCATGGAAACACTCTTTGGTTCTTCACCGATTACAGCCGGTGATCCAGATAAAGCAGTGGCACGCGGCGCAGTTGTTTACCACTATGATTTGCACCGCGGTATTAAACCTGCGCGCATCGTCAACGATACTATCAGTGTTGAAATTGATGGTGGCAAAGTTAAACCACTTGTTGAAGCGGGTACAATACTTCCATTGCCACAACCCAAACCGATTGATAATTTAAAAGTCAGCGAGAGTTCACAATCGTTAAGGCTCCCTTTTTACCTCGGCAGCCGCAAAGACACACAACCCCCGAATCGTCCTATTCTTGAGCGAACTGTTCGGTTTCAACGCCAACTTTTGAAAGGCGAACCTATCTTTATGCAGGTACAGGTGGATGAACGCGGTATTATGAGCGTGGAAGGTTGGCCTGAGGCGGACCCAGATCAGAAATTTACTGTAAGTATAGATTCCAACCAACCTGCTGCAGCAAATGAAAATTCTAATGGTACGCGGGAAGGAGTGCAATCTATTCCTGGAGCAGAACAGCCATTAGTCCCGTCAGGATCTCAAGCGGCATCTGAATCACAGGGCAGTATTTTGGAGGTACACCCTGAATTAATGGAGATGAAGAAGAACATCTCGCATTACATGAACACAGATGAATTCAATCGAAAAAAAATAATTGACGAGCAGATTACTCGGCAACACGTCAGAATTATTGAAGCATCGAATGCAGAAGACTTTATCAACCCGTTGCTTGACACTATTAATTACATTAATAACTATGGAAGAGGGAAAACCATAATGTTATTAGGGGACTTAGCGAACCGTTGTTCGGATATAGGTCTCCTTTACGATATTTATGATGCCGCTGCCGCGTTGAGTCATCCCGAAGAGATTAAGTCCAAGCACCCTATAGTTATCAAAAATGTTATTACAAACGCCATTAAAACCATTGGAAAAACCGGACTCCCGAGTGCAGAATCACATCTCATTAACCTTATCACGCCGGAGATTCCCATTACAGTCCGTCCGATTGCAGTGTATTCTATTGGAAAGTGCTGTCACAGTGTTAACGCGCTTGAGCACTTAAAACGCTTAATGAAATATGGAGAGGACACAGATCGTGTTGCTATCAATTGGGCATTTGGAAAAATGGGAAGCCGTGAACATGAGACTCCGCTATCAATTCGGGAATTGGAGTCGGTCATTTCTATTCTCATCGACCAATTGCAAACCGAACCTGACAACGACGTAAAGCGGAATGGCATCTACGCCCTTGGTGAGATATGCGACCGACGCGATGGCACGAAGGATTTTATTGATGCCGAAAAGAGTAAGGAGGTCATTCGCTTCATTGCGCCGTTCTTGAACGCCAGCACAGATGGCAGTCTCGCGGATTTAGCGAATATGCAACGGATACATGCGATTAAAAAAATCGCAGATGTATCCATGAGTATGATTCGAGGCATTCAACTCTCTGAGGGACAAGCAGAGAGTCTGCTGGCAATCCGAGCAGAAAACTAATGCGGTTTCAAGTTTA
>JAPPMR010000393.1 GCA_028818995.1 Candidatus Poribacteria bacterium
CGTATTACCGGAAGAATTTCGTCAAGGATTAGACGCATATTTTAATGTAATAGAAGGACAGTAGTAGATATACGACGTGCCGTAAACAGAGGAGAAACCGATGGCAGATGCTATTCCATTTGAGGTATTCGCCAGTTTCAAGAGGATAAAAACAGGCAACCCTATCATTTCTCTCCCGCCACCTCTCTGGGCGGCAGCAACTCATGCGATTATCGTTGATAAGACGGCACATTATATTTGGTGTAAACGCGATGTGGGTGTTCGTTGGTTGATGATGCACGCGACAGCACCGATTAGCGATCTTACTAACATCACGCAGGATACACGTAATCCTATTCTTGAGCCTTCAGCAGACGGTTTTGATAATGCATCCGTTGAGTATCCTTTCTCCTTCCTAAATCCTGCTGATGGCAAATACTACATGTATTATAGAGGTAAAGGGAAAACAACACCCGAACAGACCGGATTGCTTGTTAGTGATGGAGACTTGGGCAAATGGGAGCGCGTTCAACATACGCCAGTTATTCCTGCGGATACTGAACACGAACAACATGGTTCAACACACCCTTCGGTTGCAATACAAGGTGATACAATTCACATCGTTTATACTGGCAAGGCTACACAATCTTTCGGAGAGGGTTTGACGATGTGTCATGCAACGGCACCGACGAGCAATCCCGCAATGGTCACAAAAAATCCAGCTAACCCTGTTTTCACAGGGAGCGGGGAAACATGGGACAGCAAAGCCGTCCGTGAAACTGAATTGTTCAAAGGGCCACAATACTTCCATATTCTCTATGGTGGATTTGATGGTGAGGTCTGGCGGATTGGGCATGTGCGGACTCGCGATTTTCGCACTTTTGAACCTAACCCTCACAACCCTGTATTCACACCATCGGACAATCCCGACGCGTTTGATTGTGACGGTGTGTTGACAGGTCAAATCCTTGAAGTCAATAATACCTATGTGATGCTCTACGCAGGTAAGAAAGGTAAAGAATGGCAAACAGGCTTGGCTACAATTCCAGATTAAAGTTGCGGGCAAATATGAGTTTGGCATGAGAAAGAAAATCACTATAAGAAGGATTTACAAATGACCCGTTTTAGTTTTGTATTTATAGTAATTACTTGTATCAGTATCTCTACATGTATTGTCCTTGCAGAAGAAAACGCTGTAAATGGCGCGACCATTCGAGGTGAGGTGCTTGAATTAACAAAGGAAAACAATCCAATTGAAGAAGCTACGGTTAAGATTGTTAATTCTGTTGGAAAAGAATGGACAGTAAAGACTGATGCTAAAGGCAAATACGAACTTACAGATCTCCCCGCAGAACGCTATACTGTCAACATATATAAAAGAGGATACAATCCTCGGGGTGGTAGATCAAAGGTAGTTGGGCCCGGTGGTGAACGTTTTGACCGGATCAAAATGAGAAAAAAAGACGATTTTGAAACACGTTTTGCGGAAGATTTACTGCAGCATGTCGCTGAAGATATCGGCAAACGTTACGAGTTGGATACGTCTATTGTTAAAAAACTTCACAAGTCGATTTTTGAAGCACTTGATACTGTGTTAGAGCAAAAAAACGGAGAAACAGCAGCCTTTGCAGAGGGAGAAAAATACGCCAGCATAGGAATGATCATAGGAATGTTGTCCCACCCTGTCTGCAAGGCAGCGTTTGCCAAATACCTGACAGAAACACAACTTCAGGATTATATTAATTTCACCAAAGCACGGCAACAGCAAGTTAGACAAGCATTTGTTGATATTATAACAGCATTTCTTGACCAAACACTCAGCTTGACAGTCGATCAACGCGAAAACCTCGTGAAATTGCTGCTTGATACAATAAATGATAAGCAAGATCTGAACTTTATGAATATAATGAATGGACCATTGCCGAAGGAAGTCAGTGATCTGTTACATAATCAATTGCACATATCTTTGGATAGCGTATTGAACCAAACACAGTCAAAAATTTGGGAAGTGATGATTGATTTTTATGATGGAAAGGATTTAGTTGGTATTGAGACTTTTGAAGTGCCATCGGAAAATGCAGATGAAAAGGATGAAATCGATAAGGTTCCTCCAAAATCTCAAAAGTGGATCTTGGCTGAAACAATACTGACAGCACATACTGAACAGTTAGGTGCACTTAACGAAAGTGCATCAAAACGTTTGAAACTCGCTACTAAAGGAGTGATCCAACAATACCTTGAAGCGCAAATTCCAGACATTGATGAACATTTCAAATTTTCTGCGGAATTAGGTGCTATTATGCAGGCGTTCATGTTTCAAAATATTACTCGTGAACAGGCGGCTGAGAAACTTAAGGTCATGAAGAAAGAGTTATGGGACAAGAGAGGCACAAATGAACGATGGGATAAAATTGAACTGCACCAGATTACTAATCATCCCCTTTACCAACAGGCAATCAAAGATGTCCTCTCTGAAGATGCCTATTTGCAGTATATAGCACGCCAAGCTGAACATGAGAATTTTCGGATACAGGCTTCGCGGAATCTCGCGCTGGCTTTCATAGATATGGTTGTGCTGCTTAACGACACACAGCAGCAACAAATAAAAATGACAACAACACAGTTAACTATCCCCTCATTGAATCATAAAGGGCTGCAAATGATGTTTGCTGAATTATTCATTAGGATGGATGATGAAATACTGAGCCCTTGGCAGCAAAGCGTATTTAAAAGAGGTAGATAATCATGACAACACACAGAAAAACTATAGGTGTTCTAATGAATAAAAACACATTAATCATAGGATTTTCAGGTTTCCTAATATTGCTGGGCACATTTTTCAGCGAATCCATTTATGCACAGGATCCGACCCTTCGCTACGGCACGGGTGTTCCACCAGCAGTTAGAAGCATCAATGACCGAAGTTTGCGATACCTCGCCAACACACAACTGAAAGATGGAAGTTGGCAAGGGGGGCGGAATGGTCCAGGGATAACCGGTATATGTGTTATGGCATTTATGGCAAGCGGCGAAGACCCTGATTATGGACCTTATGCCACACATATCCGTAAAGCCTTGCAAAACATCATCGCCAATCAAAACGCCAGAACAGGATACATGGGAACGAGTGGACATGCATCAATGTACCACCACGGGTTTGCGATGT
>JAPPMR010000327.1 GCA_028818995.1 Candidatus Poribacteria bacterium
GCAAAGAGACCTTGAAGAGATGGATAAGTTTTTCACCAGTCACTGGCTTGAGTACGCTGCGTATGCTGCCTTTAAGAATGTCCTTAGAAGTATCGAAGCTAGGAGCCCGGAACGCGCAAACTTTGAACTCTACCATAATGTTTACGTGACACCATATTTGAACGGTGTCGCATCTCGAGACTTTGAACTTGATGTCGTAGCAGTGTTGGGTTACCAAGTAGTTGTTGTCTCGTGTAGCATAACGTCCAATAAATCGGATATTAAACAGAAAGCTATGGAAGTATATCATCGAGCGAAGCAGCTCGGTGGTGATGCAGCACGCGCTGTGGTCCTGTGTGTTGCATCCTCTCAAGATGCTAGACTAGTCGAAGATGAATTGAAGGACGAAACTGGAATCGAGCGGCCTTTACAAGTTTGGGGAAGACAACAAGCAAGAGGCGGCGGATGGGGACCTGTTCCTAATATGGATAACCTATGTGCCAAGTTCCAGAGTCTTTGCCAGGATGACCTACATTGGGCTTGAATAACTAAGGAGATACTCATGTCAACGTCTTGCTATACAGGTCAGTGCGTTGTGGTCTTCGGCACCGCGAGTCTTCAGCAATACATTTTTCAGAGTAACCGCCTCAAAGAGAATATTGGTGCGTCCTATCTTGCCAAACACTGGCTCGGTGAGGCACTGGTTACAGTTACAGGAGCTGATGCAACCAAGTGGAAAAAGTACGAGAAAAATCCTTGGAGAGACCAACCTGAAAATTCTATGGCCAAAGACAAACCTATCAATGTTATTTACATTGGTGGTGGGAACGCTGCGTTGCTATGCGAAAATAAGTGTATTGCCAAAAAAGCAGTCAAAAAGTGGAGCCGCAAAGTGCTTAAGAATGCCCCCGGACTCCGGGTAGTTGTCGGTTATGGTGAAGTTTGCGAAGACAAATCGCTGGCGGAGGCTTATCGTGCTGGATTAGATGCGTTAAATCATTGTGAAGAAGCACTCCCATTTGGCAGCACGTTGCATAGTTTACCCGTCGTTCGCCCATGCATTAGTACCGGACTTCCAGCGAGTGAGTCTCGGACTGAACCAGATGAGGGAAATCAATGGATATCACAATCAGCAGCGAGTAAACGCGATCAAGTGAGTTTCCGGGGAGAGCCCGGAGCCGCCCAAGAGCACATTAAGGATAAATTTCCATCGGTTTTGGAACAAACAGAGCGTTTGCCAAAACTAAATCGTTTTGCCATAAAACTTGATGAGGAATTGGGAGGTCGTAAAGGAGAATCGCACATTGCTGTCGTTCATGCCGACGGTAACGGGATGGGTGATCTACTCAATCAAGTGATAGATAAAGAAGATCAGAGAGACAATGAATTTTTACATAACCTTCGGGCATTTTCAGCCTCTACGTCATATCTCTCCCATAAAGCCTTAGAGGATACTTTATTATACTTCAAGGATTTTCTACCATTGAAGAAATCGCTAAATAATCCTGACTATATATTTCCGCTTCGACCAATCGTGTTCGGCGGTGACGACTTGACTTTTGTCTGTGATGGCCGCGTGGGATTACATCTGACTGCTTATTATCTGCAGCAATTTGCCAACGGTAAAATCAACTTCTGCGGTGATAAAATATCTGTTGATGCCTGTGCGGGGGTTGCTATTGTGCATACAAAGTTTCCGTTTGCGCGGGCTTACAGTTTTGCGGACGATCTTTGTGGAAAGGCTAAGTTACACCGCCGTTATGAAGCCAATTTAAAAGGAAGTTGGCTGGAATTTCAGATTATTCAAGAAGGTGCTACGCGATCCATTACCGATCTCAGAGAAACACAATACCACACTGGTAAAGGACAAATACTGCCTCAGCGTCCCTATGAAGTGCCGACAGCATGGGAAGATTTCGTCAAGCTCTTGCAAAAGTTTAAGACAGAATGGCCCCGCAGTCGAGCCAAAGGACTTTTGCAAGTACTCACGCAAGGACCTACCGCGACCAAACATTTCGTTAGTGGTGCAAAGTGGAATGAGGACGGAATTCCAAGTGTTGAAAATACCCCTGACATTGTCTGTACTACCGGTTGGACCAGTGAAACCCCCGGAGCCACTACACCCTATTTCGACCCCCTTGAAGCACTTGACTTTTATCTGGAAGAGCTATTTCCAAAGGAGAAGGACAATAATAAAAAGGAGAACGGAGAATGACAGATTATTTTTTGGAAATTACGCTGCAATCCCCACTAACGTCCTCAGCTGGTGAAGGACGCGTTGGGTGGGTTGACCGAGATATTGCTTTTGACGATCTGGGGTTACCTATTCTTCCCGGAAGACGACTCAAAGGATTATGGCGCGAAGCCTATCAAGACGTTGTCGATGCGTGGAAACAGTGTGATGAAGAATTAATACCAATACCAGCGGAAGACATTTTTGGTAAAGCAGGCGAAAAGCCTGATGATAGTAAATCCGGAATCCATCTCGGAAATGCTGAACTACACGAACCCAAAGCATCATCTTTGAAAGAATGGTTAAAATATTTACAGCAACCGGGTGTTCAATCAAATCTTCATCCAGACGACGTTGTTCAACACTTTGCCGATGTACGATCACAAACGGCAATGGATCGGGAAACAGGGTCTGCCCTTGAAAATACCTTCCGTCTTACCCGGACCCTAAAAGCAGGTTGGGTATTTTGGGCACCGGTGCACTTTGTTGTACCGCCTGATGACGCGCTGCTCGCTGCGTTGGTTTTAGGAGCGGCTGCATTACAATACATGGGAACAGCGCGAACCCGTGGGCTCGGAAAGGTCCGTTGTCGTTTCATCTGTGGTTTGACGGAAAAAGTTTTGCATAGCGACACCCTCCCATCAATAGACAATGCAAGTACATCTCAATTGCCTCAAACATCAGAAACCGAAGATGTTGGAGTTGTAAATGAAGTAGAAGATGTGAGACACATCCGTGAACAGACCCAATCATCAGAAAATCAAACAACTGATGCTCACTGTTCCTGTTGTTCAACATTTTCTCATTTACTACGCTATCGGTTGACTTTGAAAGAACCTGTGGTAATACCAGTGGTAGATGGCGACCCAAATACCATCGTAACCCGGCAAGACATCCCCGGAAGCCATATATGGGGAG
>JAPPMR010000101.1 GCA_028818995.1 Candidatus Poribacteria bacterium
ATTCTAAAAAATTCAGGTTTTTTCATTTTTTTTCTCAAAATGCAAGATTTCTGCCTAAAATTTCGTCTTTAATAATAGGGAGGATAAACCTTATGGAATTACTCAATCCAATGAATTACAGAAACATCATTAACGTCTGCTCTGGTTTACTCATCTGTTTAATCGCTTGGACGGCAATAGCCTGGAGCGAAGGAGAAGAAATGAATCCTTTAACACTTGAAGATTTGCTTAAGTTTAACACATTTGTCGGGCGCGTTCCTATTGATATTACCTTCGACGGAAACTGGATTGCTTACAACACGCAGAACCGTGAAAAGTATGAAGGTGGCGGCGGAAACTCAGCGTATTCTAAAACAGGTGTGATGATTGAAATGGCGTACGGAATGGTCTGGGTGACGAACACGCGTACGGGTGAACATCGGAACCTTACTCCAGATTGGGGCTCAAGTTGGGCACCAAGATGGTCTCCTGACGGAACGCGGCTTGCATTTTTCTCAGATCGGATGGGTAAACCTCACCTACATGTTTGGAACCGAGAATCCGATGATATGCAGGAGTTCACATCAGCAACCGTTCGGACGTTCTTTGGCTTTGAGGTACCCAAATGGACACCAGATGGACGGTTTGTTCTTTTCAAATCCATTTCCGCGATAGATACCTCCATCAAAGAGGAATCTGTGGAAAACAAACCTGAAATTTCGCCTAAACCTTCCTTTGTTGAAATTTGGGGCTGGCCGAAAAAACAATCTCAAAAACGAGAAGAGAAGTCAATACAGGAAAACGAACAACCTAAAGAAAAAAAACGAGGAAGAGCGAATCGAGACTTGGCTATTGCTGATACTGAAACCGGCAAAACACTGCCGTTAATGAAGGGATATAACATTAGAAATTTCGATATAGATCCCAATGGTGAACGTGTAGCTATCACGGTTGATGTAGGTACACAGGGATTTGATCTCTATGTTCTACCTCTTCCAAAAGAACTACACGAGACTTCATCCGCGGAAACTGAGCCGCTTGTCAGGGCAATTCCTCTCGGAGACGGAATTACTGTTAGTTGGTCACCGGATTCAAAATATGTTGCCTGGGTAACGGTAAGTAAAGGAGGTGAGTTCGCATCAGGGAAGGCATACGTTGTTGACGTACAGACGGGCATCGTCCGTAATCTTACAGACAGTCTTGACGATTACCTTGGAAATCCGTATCGACCACCGTTGTGGATAGGAGAAAGCGATGCACTTCTTTGCGTTAATGGGTATGTATGGAAAGTGCCTCTTAACGGTGACGCGGTACAAAATTTGACGGAAAATTTTGGTTCTTTTGCTAATGTATTTTATCCAGGCGAAGGGTATACACCTTGGACGGTAGACGGTACCATGATACTAACGACTTATGACGATGGTTTCTATCGTCTGAGTCTTACGGATAACACAATTACACTTCTGCACAAAGACGAACATCGGAATGTTCAGGCGGGTCGCTTTCGTCAAGATGTGGCAGAGGAAACCGGAGAATGCGTTTACGTTGTTGAGAGCAATCAAGAACCACCGAATATCTGGATGAGCGATGCTACTTTTGAATCCCCGCGGCAAATTACAGATATCAATCCACACTTAAAGGCAATTGACTTTGGTACAGGCGAACTGATTGAGTGGACACTTGAAGACGGGCGAACGGTTAAAGGGATCCTCGTGCTACCGCCTGAGGCATCTGAGGAAAATCCAGCACCGATGATTGTAAGCGTCTACGCAGGCGGTTTCAGGTCACCATATGCCTTCAACATGTTTGCTTTCGGGGAGAACATAGGGGGTGCCCATCCGGGTATGTTTGTCTCACGAGGCTATGCACTTTTCTTGCCCGACTTCCCCGTCCCGAAGATTGAGCCGTCTAAGCAGTTTTCTAATGTACTTCTTCCAGGAATTGATGCGGCAATTGCGACTAAAAAGGTAGATGCGGAACGGTTGGGCGTCATCGGTCACAGTTTCGGTGGATATACCGTGAATGTGCTTATCACACAAACGACGCGATTTAAAGCGGCTGTTGCTTCTGCAGCTATGGGTAACTTAATCAGTGGATACCTTAATAGTAATAGTGGACTTGGTACCGGTTGGTACGAAACTGGACAGGCCGGGATGGGTGGTTCCTTATGGGAATTTCCACAACGTTATATTGATGGTTCACCAGTCTTCCATCTGGATAAGGTTGAAACGCCTTTGCTTCTGATTCACGGAGATCAAGATTTCATCCCCTTTGAACAGGCGCAGGAAATGTTCATTGGGCTTGCAAATCTTGAGAAAGAGGTTGTGTTGTTGAAATACAAGGAAGCAGACCACTGGCAGGGCTTCTGGTCAAACGAAAAACTTGCCGATTATTGGGAGCGCGTACTAAACTGGTTTGACGAATATCTAAAATCGGAGAAAACTAATTAATGAAACTACAAAAAACTTATGCGATAGTGTTGCTTATTACGTTATCGTTTATTTTAATCGTAAACGGACAGAATGTTGCGGCACAGAAGACACAAACCGTTAAAAAAGAACTCCCCGCAGTCAAAACCGAACAACCACCCACCATTGATGGTGTTCTTAATGATGCTTGCTGGCAAGACGCACCCAAAGCCGTAGGCTTCACCGACCAACGCACAGAAAAACCTGCTAAGAGTCAATCTGTCGGTAGGGTTGTTTACACCGACGAAGCTATCTATGTTGGACTTCACCTATATGACGATATGCCCGATAAAATTGTGGCACGTCAAACCAAAGATCAAACCGGAATTGGTGGAGAAGACTGGGTTTCTTTCACTATCGACCCATTCCACACACACCAATATTCTGATAGGAATTTCTTCATCGTAAATCCACTCGGCACGAAATTCGCACATCTTGCCACAGGACGTGCTGCAAAAAGTGAATGGATCGGACTTTGGAAAGCTGCAGCACAGATTGTCCAAGACGGATGGATCGTAGAGATGGAAATTCCCTGGCAGATACTCGACTACCCCAACACAACAGAACCTGTTCGGATGGGTATCAATCTTGACAGAGAGCAGCAACGAACCGGCGAACGTTCATGGTGGTGTAATCTTTGTGTTCATGAATTCCTAGAGAACGATGGACACTGGATTGATG
>JAPPMR010000560.1 GCA_028818995.1 Candidatus Poribacteria bacterium
GACGATATGTTTCAAAACACATCAAGAATAAATATGCCGTTCCTACGGAACTCAAGAGGGAGGGACAACATTTTTCTATAAACATAGCGTCCCTACGGGACTAAGAAATTACCGAAATATTTATTTACTCTTCATGTAAACGCGCCGGTAATTCAGAATTCTGCTGAAAATCACACCATTTTAACCATAATTAATGCCAAAATATCAGAAATTGCGTAACTACTAAATATATTGAAAAGTTGTAATATGCAGAGCAACTAAACTGACAAACCTTTTTGCAGGCGAATTCATGCGAAAATTATCCGTAATGGTTTTTCTCATATTACTACTTAACAGTGCATATCTATTCAGTTTTGGTGAACCGACACTTTTCTACATTTTAAATATCCTATTCCACTTAGCACTTGGTATTGTATTAATAATTCCATTTGCTATCTACCTTTTTCAAAAATTCAAAAACATTTCATCTCTTGGCCGTATTGGCGTTTTCGGGTTAATAGTTGGAATCGCTACGGGTGGTTGGCTGATGGTAGTCGGTGCGACTACGCCCTATCGTTGGCTTCTCATTACACATATTATAAGTATTAGCGTTGGAAGTCTTCTGTTCACCGTTCACTTATTGAAGGACAGCACAAATCTTTCACCAAGATTCAAAAACGTAATTGTATGTGTATTAGTTGGCGTTGTGTTTTTCCCGATTGGTGCAAAACTCTCCCAACACTATTTTCCAAATAAGGACTATCTTGTCAAAAACCCCGCACTCCCACCCACAAGTATGTACGAGGAAGGTGGAGGACCAACCGGAAACTTTTTTCCAGCATCCGTTGAAACGGAGACAGGCAACCTAATTCCGACTGACTTCTTTCTTACATCGGAAACATGCGCCACAAAGGGGTGCCATCCCGATATTTTTCGGCAGTGGAATGAATCTGCACATCATTTCTCATCTTTCAATAACCAGTGGTACCGAAAGTCCATCGTCTACATGCAGGAAGTGAACGGGATTGAACCATCTAAATGGTGCGGTGGATGCCACGATCCAGCAATTCTACTCAATGGTATAATGGATAGACCGATTGAGGAAAATCTGCATACACCTGCTGCGCAAGCAGGTTTAGCATGTACGGCGTGTCACTCTATGGAAAAGGTAAAGGACACGATGGGTAACAGTGGATATGTGATTAAATACCCGCCACTCCATGATATCGCATCAAGTGATAATCGTTTTATCCGAAGTTTGCACAACTATCTCATTCGCCTTGACCCTGAACCGCACAAAAAAAGTTTCCTCAAACCATTTCACCGGGACAATACTGCGGAATTCTGTTCAACCTGCCATAAGGTGCATCTGGATTTTCCTGTCAATAATTTTAAATGGGTACGTGGTTTCAACGACTATGATCAATGGCAAAAGAGTGGTGTTTCCCAACAAGGCGCGCTCTCATTTTACTATCCCGAAAAAGCGAAGAAATGTGCTGATTGCCACATGCCGCTCGTAGATTCTACGGATGCGGGGAATATCAACGGCAAAGTACATAGCCATCGGTTTCCTGCTGCAAACACTGCGCTTCCTTATGTAAATAAACATGAAGAACAGCTCCAAGTAGTAATAGACTTTTTGCAAAATGATGTGATTACATTAGACCTGTTTGCCAATGGAATGCCGATTCCCAAAAACGGAATTGAAGTAACACGAGGTGAAGACCCGCTTATTGAGGTTGTAGTGCGGACACGAGGTGTCGGTCATCAATTCCCCGCAGGAACAATTGATGCATTTGACATCTGGCTTGAGATGAAAGCCACTGATGAAAACGGCAAAATCGTGTTTTGGAACGGTATGATTGACGCACCTGATGGAAACGGACCTGTCGATCCGAGCGCACATTTTTATCGCGCTTATATGTTGGATGCACGCGGCAACCTAATCAACAAACGGAACGCGTGGGCAATGCGAACTGTGTTATATTCACGAACTATTCCGCCAGGTGCTGCTGATACTGTGCGGTATCGTCTGGAAATTCCGTCCGATTGTGGAGAGATTCTCAACTTGGAAGCGAAACTCAATTATCGTAAATTTAACTGGTGGCATACGCAGTGGGCTTATGCAGGTGTTCGCGACCCAGAGGATACAGATTTTCAGGTGGATAAAGGCTACGACGATGGGAAGTGGGTTTGGACAGGCGATATGTCTAATGTCGCTGGTAAAATCAAGGCGATTCCAAACCTGCCAATTACAATGATGGCAGAGGCAAAAGCGACACTTCATGTAATAACGTCTTCACAAAACACACCTAAACAGAAAGTAGAAGTAGAAAACGCGCGTGAACGTTGGAACGACTACGGCATCGGACTTCTCCTACAAGGTGATCTGAGAGCCGCACAAAATGCTTTTCTGAAGGTAACCAAGATTGACCCCGACTATATGGATGGGTGGGTGAATATCGCAAGATGTCGCATCAAAGAGGGAGATATGCGCGGTGCCGAAGCGATGCTCAATAAGGCTTTTGAGATTCAGAAAACGTTGCTTCCAGAAAACCTGCATCGCGCAAAGGTGCATTACTTTTATGCCCTCGTTCAAGAATCTTATGGTAACTATGACATAGCAATTCAACATCTCCAACAGGCTGCCTCACAATTCCCGCGTGATACCCGCGTTCGTAACGAATTGGGACGCATGTATTTTCTAAAACGTGAGTATGGAACCGCTTTAGCACAGTTTCAGCAGACGCTTGAGGTTGATCCTGAAGATTTGGATGCACATTACAATATGATGCGGTGCTATCGCGCACTCAAAAATCGATCTATGGCTCAGAAATCTGAAAAACTATATTTGCGATTTAAAGCAGACGAGTCCGTTGATGCAATTACAGGTATTGCTCGCCGTGCAGACCCGCATGCTAACCTTGAACGACAGCAAATCCATGAGCATGTAAATAGTTATTCTGCTTTGGAAAAATAGATACTCCATAGTATGCAGCTTTGTAAGCGCACCGATTGTAAGTATATCGTTAATTGTGAAACCAAATATAAAAAACCATGAATCAAGAAAAGGGATTGATTATGGTGAATTATATAGTAAAATCCGAAAATATGTTCACATTTCAATGAACAACAAACCCTACACCA
>JAPPMR010000823.1 GCA_028818995.1 Candidatus Poribacteria bacterium
GGCAAACCAGATTAACCGAGATTACGCTGTCTGGCCCCAGGTGATGCGTCAAGCGGGTTATCATACATTTTTTAGTGGCAAATGGCATAATGACAGACAAACGTTTGCGGATAGCTTTGACGACGCTGCCAAAATTTTCTTCGGTGGCATGGGCAATCAATACAAAGTACCTGTTTTCGATTTTGATCCAACAGGAAAATACCCGAAAGATGCCAGGTATATTGGTGATAAGTTTTCTTCTACTTTGTTTACAGATTCTGCCGTGCAATTTATAGAAAACTACGACCAAACAGATCCATTTTTCCTCTATCTCTCCTTTACTTCACCGCATGATCCTCGGACACCGCCAGGTGAATACGCGACGATGTATAAACCTGAGGATGTCCCTGTTCCAGAAAACTTCCTCCCCGAACATCCGTTTGATAACGGAGAGATGCGAATTCGGGACGAAATGTTGGCTGAATTTCCACGTACCCCTGAAATCGTCCAACAACATATTGCGGATTACTACGGTATGATTACCAGCCAAGATGCCGAAATGGGGCGGGTTATTCAAACGTTAGAGGAAAAAGGACATCTGGATAATACAATTGTTATCTATACTGCCGACCATGGACTCGCTGTCGGACAACATGGATTGTTCGGTAAACAGAATCTCTATAGCCATAGTATCCGTGTCCCATCAATATTCGCTGGACCAGGAATTCCCGAAGGCGTTACAGTAGACGCTTTGACATATCTCTACGATGTATTTCCCACTGTGTGTGACCTAACCGAAGTTGATTGCCCAGATACAACTGAAGGGTGCAGCTTAGTACCGTTGATGGAAGGTTGTGTTGATAAGGTCCGAGCTACAGTTTTCGCTGCTTATAAAGATATTCATCGCGCCATCAGTGATGGACGTTGGAAACTCATCCGACATTATGTCTCTAAAGAGACTGGTAAAGGCACGGATTACATCCAACTGTTTGATTTAGAGCAAGACCCATGGGAAACAACAAACCTTGCTGATTTACCTGAGCATGCCGACCTTGTCCGATCACTTGCTGCAGATATGGAAATGTGGCAAACCGAAACAGACGATTTCATGAAAGGGACACCGATATTGTTACAGTAGACATCCTTTTTCAATACCATAGAAGTTTTACATTAGACGAATCAGCGTCAATGCACGAAGGCATTTGGTGCTGATTCGCTGTAACTTTAGTCAAAATCACGTTATTCCTGTTTTATACTAGGTGATTCTGTTCTTTCAGTCATGATCACATCAAGAATTTCATTGGCAGCATATAAACGGTTGCGTTGTTTTCCTGTTATTTCCGTAAGTTTTCCTTTCTTAACAAGGTGATCTACTCCTCGTTTAACCGTAGGAAACGATGTATTCCACCTCTTCATCAATTCTGATATTGAGATAATAGGTTTTCCAAATAATATCTCAACCAGTTGAGCTACAGTCTTTGACACCTTCGGTTCCCTTGCAATTTCCGTGTATTCATCTTTCAATATGAGAAGTTTTTGAACTGTTGAAAGTGCATCTTCAGATTGTTCACACACACCATCAAGGAAAAACTTCAACCACGATTTCCATTCACTTTTTTGACTCACATTCAACAACAATTCATAATAAATATCTCTGTGTCGTTCAAAAAAATCAGAGAGATACAGGAGCGGTTGGGACAACACTCCTCGTTCTATTAACATAAATGTAATCAAGAGTCTGCCGATTCTTCCATTTCCATCAACGAATGGATGAATTGCTTCAAATTGATAATGGACCAACGCACATTGAATTAAAGTCGGTTCTTTTGGTTTGGAATGGATATATTTCTCTAATTCTGAAAAACACTCTTTCATTTCTGGAACTGGTGGCGGTACGTAGGTTGCCTCATTTAAAGTACACCCGTGCTTACCAATCCAGTTTTGCTTTGTACGCATTTTCACCCCGAACACCTTCCATTAATATTTTGTGGATTTCACAAAGAAGCCTTGCACTCATCGGTAAGCGTTTCAACCTTTTGATTCCGTATTCCATAGCATTAACGTAGTTAATAACTTCTTTTACATCAGGGATACGTGGTGTTTCTGTTTGGTCTGCTTCAAACAGAAAGAGTTGTTCTAACCCAGATTGTGTGTTTTCAATTCTGGAACTCATGACTGCCTCCCTGCGTATAAATGGACTGATCAATAGGTGAGGATTTGGAAGTAGTTGGCCGGCCCCAGACAATTTTCCAAGTCTGATATCTGCTTTGGAAAGCAGATCTATCAACTCCCAATCCAATTCAATTTTTGGAGGAAGCGGATTCGGCACAAAAGCCCAATATGGGTGGCTGCTTATACTCCGGATACATGTGCCTGCATTTGAATTTCTGAAGTTTTCTTGGTTCATTTCAGATTGCTTTACCCTAATTACAAAGAATTGTGTTATTAATTTTACCCTCTTAAACGTTAATAAGCAATGTTGTTATTAACGTTTACCCTCTTAAACGTTAATAAGCAATGTTGTTATTAACGTTTACCCACTTAAACGTTAATAACAATAGTGAATTTTAGGATCAATTGGATACCCAACAACAGCGAGGTTAGGAACCGACCCGTAGGGACAATATCTAAAAAATATGTCGTTGGCGGACACATATCGTCCCTACGGGACTAAGGGGATGAGGTCGTCCGTGCTGCTATAAACATATCGTCCCTACGGGACTGAAGATCACTTAGAATGTTCCAAATATGCATAATGAAAAATTACCGAATTATAGTGGACTCTACAATTAACTTTACCTGTGTGTTTAGGTGTGTTACGACATACTGTCGTAGCACGTCATTTTTAGGGTGCTGTTGTTTTCGGTTTGAAAACCAAGTTCGCACTTTCTCGCCAAGCCGTTCATTTTCAATTCAAAGCGTTAGCAACGATCACAAGGTCCAAAATGTTCACAACACCATCAAAGTTCAAATCAAATTTCAAATCGGAGTCTATTGAATTACCAAAAGCGTTTACAACGATCACAAGGTCCAAAATGTTCACAACACCATCAAAGTTCAAATCCTCACGAGGCGTATTCACTATCCGTTCTAATTCTTCCCAAAACTCAACATTTGAAGAGGTGCGATGCAGTATAGAAAT
>JAPPMR010000968.1 GCA_028818995.1 Candidatus Poribacteria bacterium
CCATTGACTTCGCCTTTAAGCGATGTTGCGGTAAGTTTCACGCTGCCTTCTTCAGCAACCGGTGGTGCAAAAAAGGCTCCGGCAGGGAGATAATCACCGATTTCACTTTCCACATGGCGGAAAGCCGTTTTATTGAATTGTACAGTTGCCTCATATCCCGCCACCGATACTCCATCTACGATGTCCAGAGAGAATGTTAATTCGTCTCCCACAGCAGGAGCTGCTACTGTCGCCGGTAGAAGGCGGACGGTTGTTGTAGAAGTCGGGGGTTGTTGTGTTACAACCTGCGGAGTCCCAGGTTGCGGAGTATCAGGTTGTTGTGTTACAACCGGTGGAGTCCCATCTGTGTTAGCAGCTGGCACGGTAGCGGGTTGTTCTACGACAACCGGCGGCGAAGAATTGACATTATTAAGGATGCCAGGTGAACTGATGTCATTTTCATCACCGTAATAGGTTTTTTGATCTGCTGCGAGATTCGCATCAGCTGCGGACACCCAACTCTCTTTTAGCGTTCCATCAAGTGCGACACCGTTGGCATAACGGCGTATGAGTGAAGTCCGATTACCGGCTCTGTTTCTACCTCTGTTAAAATGGTAAGGTAAATCCCAAAGCGTCGTAGTTCCGTCGTAGTTTCCCGCCTCATCTACCAAGTTGCCATCTTTATCGGTCAGTTTTATATGAAAGCCTTCCGCACTCAACCATGTAGTGTTGAAACTAATGCCTAAGTCTTCTCGCCACCTGAGATCGTAAACTTGATCTTCCATGAAATCTCCTGAGTTTTCATCAGTTTTCGATGTCACTATCAAGAGAAAATCCTTTGGCCATATCCGTGGCGCATCCTCAAAGGTAGCGTCTCTAAAATTGATTGTCGCCGTCACTGGTCCGAGTAGGTCATCCGAGTCTACATTCTGAATAGTTAGTGTCCACCCAGTAAGATTGATTACCTCTGTCCCAGAATTGAATATCTCTATCCATTGTTTTGGCGAAAATCTTATCTCCGATCCATACATGACTTCACTGATGCTGACCTCGCTATACGTTGTTCCTGCCATAAAACAAAAACTCATCAACACCAAAGCAATTGAGACCATGATTTTCCAATTCACATTTAGCGTTTTCATAATAAACTCCTTTTACAATGGTTATCAGTTCGGTTATCAGTTGTCAGTTACCCCTTTGTGGCAATGGCTTTACTCCTCACTGCCACAACGCCTCTCTTAACTGAAGAATAATGACTCATAATTATTTGCGTATCAACATCTTGCGCGTAGCGATGAAATCGCCTGCTGTGAGGGTATAGACATAGAGCCCACTTGCGACAGATTCACCGTATTCGTTTTTACCATCCCAATACGCCGCACGACTGCGGTTCTGATACATCCCTGCGGCTTGATGTCCGAGCGTCAACGTCCGTACCAATGTGCCGTTCACTGCATAGATATGCAGTGTAACCTCTGCATCCTTTGATAAGTGGTAAGGTATCCAAGTTTCAGGGTTGAACGGGTTCGGGTAGTTAGCAAGCAGTGTAGTCTCTTGAGGGAGCACAGTTGCCAAAAGCCCTTGAAGAATGGCAAGTGTTTTCCGGTAAGCAATTGAGTCGTCCGCCTCAGCAGGCAGAACATCTATCCACGCCCGAAGCGTCGCTGGATCCAGGGTTGCTAACATCGCCGCAGGGGCTGCAGGAATAGCCGAGTCGTCAAGATTTTCAACAATGATAAGTAAGTCGCTTTTATTGACGCTGCCATCTACGTTGACATCAACACGCGGATTGGTAGGTGCGGTTTCTCCGAGGGATCTTATCACGAGAATCAGATCATGAATGTCTATCTTGCCATCCTCATTGACATCTGCCGCGGCCAGGTTATTTGTAGGCAGTCCTCTTACGGCCGTGGAAGTCGTGAAATCCGCCCCGTCAAGATAAATTTTAAAGAATAATCCCCAGTTGCCCGAGTACTCGCTGACTTTGACTAACAGGAGGTTATTGCCTGCTCTCAGATTTGTGTTGAACCTGTCTTGGATGCCCGTTGTTCTCCTGCTGGTTCTTTTTTTATGAACCACCGTTCCATTCAGCCAAACTTTAATGGCATCATCGCTGCCGACTCCCATCCGAACACTGTTTTGGTCATGCGGTGAGACAATGTTAATAAATGCGTAAGCTGTGTGGTGACTGAGATTCTGAACTGAGCTGAGTCCAGTGGCATTAACGACATGCTGGACATTATTTGAGGCACAGAGGAAAAAACCACAATGGGTTGATGGCTGAATACGCCCGCCTGTCCATCGGAGCTGCCCCAGTGTTTTCCCTTCTGTGATACCTTCTTGTGAGACCATCGCTTCGTTAATCTCTCCATCACTTAAGAGTTCGAGATAATCCGTGTCTATGTTTGAACCTTCGGCAATCATCCAGAGCCAGGGGCCTTGTATATAGTCATACGTCTGTGGGGTAGGCGTGGGGTCTTCTGCTTTCGTAATCTGTGCGCCTTCAACCTGCGGACGCGAAGTCACGCCTTCGCTATCGGAGAGAAGTACATTAGATAATGTCAATGTTGAGGCTTTTACTGCCCGGACCTCAAAGGTGATCGTCGCAAGCGTCCCGTTCCCATTGCTTTCACCGGTCAGGGAGGTTGCAGCAAGTTTCACAAGATCGCCCGCAACAACCGGGGGCACAAAGAACGCACCTGTTGGCAGATAATCACCGATCTCACTTTCCACATGGCGCAGGGCACTCGTATCGAATTCTATGGCTGCCTCATAGCCTGCCACCGATGTGCCACCCGCGATGTTCAGGGATAGGGTTAACTTTTCTCCGACAGCAGGAGATGCAACTGAGGCCGGCAGGAGCTGAACGGTTGAGGCAGTGGCTTGACCGTAGCTAAGGTTTCCTTGCGTGCCATATATCAATACCATCATTGTTAGAATTGACACAATGATTTTCCGACGCACACTTAGTGTTTTCATCATAAACTCCTTTCGCGGCGACATTTTCTCCTCGCCACCAAATATGAGAAGTATCTGGGTCCATGAGGTGTTCCTTTTGTTTTTGAAAATAAAAAGACTACAAAGAATATCCTATGAATTTAGGACTTACGCAATTTTCTTAGGAATAGCGAC
>JAPPMR010000334.1 GCA_028818995.1 Candidatus Poribacteria bacterium
AGTTCCAGCACCGGCTCGATCAGATGCGCCTTGCGCGAGGAATACAGCGTCAGCATGACTGGGTCGGCAGCCATCAAAGCGGGCTGAACCGCGAGAAATGCCAGCAAAGCCAGGGCGAACTTTTTCACTACAAAGGATAGTGGTAATGAGAATGACTATTATTAGGGTTTCTGGCTGTTTGTCAACGAAGTTTTGCCTGATGTGCAACCTCGGTTGTAATCAGAGTTCTGCTAAAGTCAGCCTAGTTCGATGGTATTGTTCCATCCAGTCGGGTGATATGTGATCTCGGCTTTCCGTCAAATCTGCGTATCTATGTAATTGATTCGTCTCCTTGCTGCGCAAGAACAGGACTAAATCCAAGTCGAATCACTATTCGCGCAACATTAACTTTTTTTGCGCAACTATGCCGACACAATATTGCGCGTAAATACTTTAAGTTGCATATATAAGACCACAAGGTTGACAATACTAGCATTTAAGTTGATAATAGTTAGTATAAAAGTTTTCAATGTTTTTAGAACCATGAGGAAATATTGACAATGGCCAAAATTCGTGCCCGAAGTGAGCAAATCAGAAGTTATATTCTTGAGCAGGTTGAGGAATCGCCGGAAACCGTGGCAAAGGAGACGGCAGAGCGATTTGGAATATCCCGCCAGGCAGCAAATAAACATTTACAGCAACTCTGCGAGAAAGGTATCCTTGAACAGTCCGGCAATACCCGAGCGACTCGATACCGACTGGCAACGCTGTCAGAGTGGACAAATAATTATGAGATTGGGCTTGGGTTAGCGGAAGATGTTGTGTGGACAAAAGATATAAGAGATCAGTTAGGCCCCCTGTCTGACAATGCGGAAGGCATTTGGCACTACGGCTTTACTGAGATGTTCAACAACGCAATCGATCACTCCGAAGGCTCAACAATCGGGGTTAGAGTTACCCGTACTATCGTTGGTGCAGAAATACAGATTCATGACAACGGGTGCGGGATATTCAAGAAGATACAAAAAGCCTTAGATTTGCTAGACGAGAGGCATGCGATCCTAGAACTTGCGAAGGGCAAGCTCACAACTGATCCCAAGCGTCATACCGGGGAAGGCATTTTCTTCACATCCAGAATGTTTGATGAATTCACCATTCTTTCTGGAGGAGTTTACTTTTCCCATGAATATGGAGATGCAGAAGATTGGATTTTGGAAAGAGACCGTGATTCGGATGAAACCTCCGTTTTCATGGAACTCAAAAACGATACCAAGAGAACGGCGAAAGAGATTTTCGATCAATTCACTACTGGGGAAGATTACGGATTTACGAAAACAGTCGTTCCGGTCCGGATGGTCCAATTTGGAGGGGATGGTTTGGTTTCTCGTTCGCAAGCTAAGCGATTACTGGCGCGAATAGAAAAATTCAAGACAGTTCTTTTCGACTTCTGCGAAGTAGATACTATCGGACCAGCATTTGCAGACGAAATTTTTCGAGTTTTCGCCCTGCAGCACCCGGAAATAGAATTAGTCCCAATTGGTACAAATTCGGAGATAGATAAAATGATCTCGAAGGCAAGAAACGATGCGGTCGCGTCAGATGTGGAGAGTGGCACCAAATCTGTAACACCTGTTGCCGATTAAGCAGGAATCTCGAGCACCACTTTCAAAATTTCCTAGAAACTCAGATGCGCCTGTCCTGGAACGAAGTCCGTGCCCGTGCTGCCACTTTTGTCAGCGAGTGGAAAGACGCAGCCTATGAAAAAGGAGAAACACAGAGTTTCTACAACGACTTCTTCGATGTGTTCGGCGTGAAACGACGGTCGGTCGGTCGATATGAGAAACATGTACGCAAGTTAGATAACAGTTCGGGATTTATCGATCTATTCTGGCCTGGAGTCTTGCTCGTCGAACAGAAAAGTGCCGGGAAAAATCTTGCTGACGCTTACGATCAAGCTGAGGAGTATTTTGATGCACTACCTGAGCACGAGCGTCCCCGTTACATTCTAGTAAGCGATTTTCAAACTTTCGAGCTTCATGATCTTGACGAACGTGAAAAGATTTTCTTCCCCCTAAAAGAATTGCCTTCACATGTTGAGTCATTTGGCTTCATCCTCGGCATCCAACGCCGAGTTTTTCGGGATCAGGACCCTGCAAATATCAAGGCTTCCGAATTAGTCGGGCAACTACACGACCGGATGAAAGCCGCGGGATACCGAGGCCTTGATTTGGAGAGGTTTCTTACTCGGATTGTTTTCTGCCTATTTGCCGATGACACGGGAATCTTCGAACCTCGCGACATTTTCCTCGACCTGATCGAATCACGAACGAATGAAGATGGATCAGATACCGGATCACGATTGGCTGAATTATTTCAAGTACTGGACACCCCGGAACCTGATCGCCAAAAGACGCTGGATGAAGATTTTGCTCGTTTCCCCTATGTCAACGGAGATTTGTTTGATGAGACGTTGAGCATTCCTTCTTTTGACAGGGCCATGCGCAAGGCATTGCTTGACGCCTGTCGATTCGATTGGTCGAACATATCTCCTGCTATTTTCGGCGCGTTATTCCAGTCAGTCATGGACCCTAAGGCGCGCCACGCCGATGGTGCGCATTACACGACTGAAGGCAACATCCTGAAAGTGCTCGAACCCCTGTTCCTAGACGATCTGCAAAATGAATTCAAACGCCTGAAATCCAGAAAGGATCGCCGTCGGCGTCCCGACTTGCTGAAATTTCAGGAAAAACTGGGAGAAATGCGGTTCTTTGACCCAGCCTGTGGCTGTGGCAATTTCCTAATCATCGCCTATCGGGAACTGCGAACACTTGAAATTGAAGTAATGAAAGAGATCTATCCCGGCAAGCAGTTAGATGCCTTGGCCGGTGATTTATCCGTGATTGACGTGGATCAGTTTTACGGCATCGAGATCAACAAGTTCCCGGCCCGCATCGCGGAAACCGCCCTGTGGATGATGGATCACATCATGAACAATCGGCTCAGTCTAGAGTTCGGTCAAACCTACACACGGATTCCCCTGAAGAAATCACCCCATATCCTGCACGGAGATGCCCTGGAGACGGATTGGGCCAAGGTTTGTGCTCCGGGGAAATGCTCTTATGTGTTCGGC
>JAPPMR010000965.1 GCA_028818995.1 Candidatus Poribacteria bacterium
TTAGGAATATCACAGCTTAATAAACAGCATCAGCATCAAAAATCTTTTCACCTACCACATTTGTCGACTCGCCATCGGGGGAGACTTCCCGAAAGAAGCAGGAACGATACCCTACATGACACGCTGCCACCTTCTGTTCAACCTTTATGAGCAGGGCATCACCGTCACAATCAACAGCAACAGACTCAACCGTCTGTGTATGCCCCGAAGTCTCCCCCTTTATCCACAACTTTTGACGGGAACGACTCCAGAAGCAGACACGACCAGTTAACAGTGTTTGTTTAATCGCTTCCGCGTTCATATAGCCAACCATAAGCACTTCGTTATTTTCTTGATCCTTAATTACAGCGGCGACCAAACCTTCGCTATCATATTTGAGTTCCGATAAAATTTTCATGATTTCTCCTTCGTCATATTAAAAACAAAAAACCTTATGCCACTGAGGTTCGTGTGCATAAGGCTTACAAATAATTTTAAACAATATAAATACAATTTCGTTTAGCGCGCACACTCCTCTTTAATGGAATTGGAACGCCACCAATGCCAATGGTTAGATATGCTATGTAAACTGGAGTGGGCACGAGTATATTTCATTTTTTAAGTCTTCGTAATCAATTTCTACTATATCATTTCTTACTATTTTTAAAATGATACCACATTTAAAAGCTATATGCAAATAAAATTTCCTTTGGGATATGTAGAAATCTGCACATAGACTGATTTTGCCGAGAACCCACCAGGTTCCCAATGTAGAGCGAGATCTCTGTCCCCGCCGCAGTTTGGCATTCGCTTGGCAATGGGCGGGCACAGAGACCCGCCCCTACAAAATAAAATCATTCGCTTAAATTTCCCCGTCCCATTCCAACGGACGATTTTCTATATACGGACGTAACAGTTCCCGCAGCCGACGATGCGCATGATGCAAGTGCGTTTTAACTGTCCCTTCTGATCGATTAATGAGAACGGCAATCTCTTTAATCTGAAGTTTCTGATCATAACGCAATCTGAAAACGCGTTGCTGCTTCGGAGCAAGTTGATTCACCGCCTTGCTAATAACCTTTCCGAGTTCCTCCATCTCAATTAGATGAGACGGAGATGGATACTTGCTAATCAGTTTCAACTCCTCCGGACCTCCCGTTAATTCTTCAAACGCGATAGTTTTCCTTCTGCTCTGTTGACGCAAAAAGTCAATACAGCAATTCATGGCAATGCGGTAAAGCCAACTATAAAAAGCAGATTCACGTTTGAATTTCGGTAACGCCTTAAAGGCTTTCAGGAACACTTCTTGGCAGAGGTCTTTTGTTGTTTCAGCGTCATTAATGTGTCTGTAAATAAGTTTGGCAATGCGATTCTGATATTTCAGGACGAGTGTATTAAAAGCACTTATATCACCGTTTTGGAAGCGGATTACTAATTCCTGTTCATCAATTAGTTCTAATTCATCGGCAGTTGGCAAATCCAAGTGTCTTTTTGTGTCTGGCATTCTTATTCTCCATGATGGGTGCGAACATTTTTGGACTAATTGGGCAATGTAAAAGTGTGAACAACTTTAATTTATACACCTTAAGTATTCAAATGTTCCCATATTCTAAACAATTAGACAATTTTTTTAGTTTTTTGTTCATTTTTAAGATGAAATCGGTTTTTGAAACCCTTCAAGACATAATTATGTTAATCTAATGCATACCTCAAAGGCATTCAATTTTCAGCTGATTGACCCGTATTAAGCGAAGGGTCGCGAGCTGGAGCTCGCTCCTACAAGAACAAGAAGAGATATGACAGAAGGTAAACTATTGGAGAATTGAATAGCTACGGTCGAACCCCCAGAGCCATTCAATTGTCGGGTTTTCCCATTTAATTGTATTGTAGGAGGGAACTCCGATTCCCGACTATCAGTGTGTTTTGTCGCGATTCGGAGATCGCTCCTACAAGAAGAGGTCTCTGATAAAAGGTAAAACTATTGGAAAATTGAATAGCTACGGTCGAACACCTGCGTTCACTTGACAAGAACTATAACATCGGGTAAAGTGTTGACATCGCTTTAGCTATAAGGAACACCTATGCGCCGCTACAGCATTCAAACAAAGATTGTCCTCCCTTTTTTGCTTCTCTTCGCGCTCATTACCATCTTTGTGCCGTTGCTAACGGTACAAATCTTCGAATGGAAATATAGTGAACAGTTTACTCGTGAAACACAGGAATGGCTCAATGTAAGTGTAGATACTAACTACTACCGCAATATTGAAAAGGTAAAACAGGCTTATAGTGTAGAGATTATGATTTTTGGGTCTGATTACACGCTCAATTCTACCACGCTAACAGAACTTCCTTATACTGAGCAAATCTCGGAGAATCTCGCAAAGAATCTACAGCTCAACAAGGTTAAGCAAACATTTCAAGAAGCAGGTGCTTCATCTTTCACGCAAGATGTTACGCTCGGTGGTAAGCATTATAAGGTGTTTTACCGTTTAGTCCATCCCGGACGGTTTTACTGCTTATTGCGTCCTCTGGAAGAAATTACAGAAGCGAAACGAACCCTTACGTGGTCAATGTTAGGTATTGCCGCTTTCGTTACTGTCCTTGTAGCATTTATCAGTCATCGTATCGGCAAAAACATAACAGAACCGGTAAAAGATTTAGTCGGTTTTACCGAACAAGTTGCGGGAGGAAACCTTGATGAACAGTGTGAAATTAAGACACACGATGAAATCGGTGATTTAACACTTGCTTTCAATCAGATGACACAGGAACTCAAGCAGTCAAGAGATAAACTAATTCAAGCCGAACGTTTGGCAACAGCAGGGAAAATGTCCGCTTCATTTGCACATGAAATCAGGAATCCACTATCTTCCATGCGCATGTTATCGCAGATGCTAATGCAAAAACCGGAGACATCTGCAGAACAAAGGCAATCACTGCAATATATCCTTGAAGAAATCGAGCGGATTGACAACATCGTCAAAGGTTTGATGGATTTCGCTCGTCCCACAACACTTAGCCTTGAACAACAATCATTAGTCCCTGCATTACAATCCGTTTTAGCCTTGATGGAAGCGAACTTAACACACCATCAGATTCAGTTAGTCCCAGAACTTGCATCTGATCTTC
>JAPPMR010000588.1 GCA_028818995.1 Candidatus Poribacteria bacterium
CCGATGTCAGGTGCCGGTGCCTTCCATCGTAGGAACGGGTCAGCTTATCGGCACGCGCCTGAGCGCGGATATCTTCAAGTTCTTCAGGTGTGCAATAGCAGTGGTATGCATTCCCACTTTCAAGCAATTGTTCAACGTAACCTTCGTAGATGCTTTTCCGATCCGACTGGACATACTGCTCGTCCCAATTGATGCCCAACCACTTCAACGCATCGTAAATCTCGTGCATGGATTCATCAGAGGAACGCGCCGTGTCCGTATCGTCAATACGGAGGATGAATTTGCCGTTGTGATGTTTGGCAAACAGCCAATTGAAGAGAGCCGTTCGCGCACCACCGATGTGTAAGTAGCCAGTAGGTGATGGTGCCATCCGAACTTTGACTTGGTTATTTTGAGAGAGGGTTTCGCTCATTTCTGTCCTTTCTGAATTTTTGCCCAAGAATCTCGCAACGGTACTGTGCGATTGAAAACCAATTTTTCTGGTGTTGTGTCTGAATCAACACAAAAATACCCCATTCGCAGGAACTGATAGCGACTTTCAGGCGGTGCATCAACAAGACTTGGTTCAACTTTGCAATTATTAAGAATCTCTAATGAATCTGGATTGATGAATTGAATCCAGTCGTTGCCATCTGCAGTGTTTTCCGGCTCGCGTTCTGTAAAGAGCGATTCATATAGGCGCACTTCAGCATTAACTGCATGTTCAGCAGAAACCCAGTGCAGTGTGCCTTGCACTCTGCGTCCATCATCTGACCAACCACCCCGCGTTTTTGGATCATACGTGCAGTGAATCTCAACGATTTTCCCCGTATTTTCATCTTTAACAACGCTTTCGCAGGTGATATAGTAGGCATGCTTTAGCCGAACCTCTCGCCCGGGAGCAAGTCGATAAAATTTTCGTGGCGGGTCTTCCATAAAGTCTTCACGTTCAATATAGATTTCTCTTGAGAATGGAATTTGCCGCGTCCCTGCGTTTTCATCTTCAGGATTATTGTCGGCATCAAGCATTTCGACCTGTCTTTCAGGATAGTTGTCAATGATAACCTTTATTGGATTAAGGACTGCCATGACACGGGGTGCCCGTTTATTTAGATCACCGCGGATAGAATATTCAAGTTGTCCTATCTCAATGAGGTTATCAGCCTTTGATACACCGATACGGTTGCAAAAATCTCGGATGGATTCGGGGGTATAGCCACGACGTCGCATGCCCGCAAGCGTAGGAAGTCTGGGATCATCCCATCCGTCAACATGTCCTTCTTCAACGAGAACTTTGAGTTTTCGCTTGCCAAGCACAGTGTATGTGAGGTTCAAACGAGCAAACTCAATTTGCCGAGGTTGATAAATTTCCAGTGATTCCAAAAACCAGTCATATAGTGGTCGATGATCTTCAAACTGAACATCACAGAGCGAGTGCGTAACGCCTTCAATTGAATCGGACTGTCCATGGGTAAAATCGTAGGTGGGGTAGATGCACCAATTGTCCCCGTGTCGGTAGTGATGTGCACGAAGGATGCGATACATCACAGGATCGCGCATATTCAGATTCGGGCTGGACATATCAATTTTTGCGCGGAGCGTGCGAGAGCCGTCAGGAAATTCACCATTACGCATTCCACCGAACAACGTTAGATTCTCTTCAACAGAACGGTTGCGGTAGGGACTATCCTTGCCGGGTGCAACTAAAGTCCCACGGTAAGTGCGCATTTCATCTGATGTAAGATCACAAACATACGCCTTTTCTTTTTCTATTAGTTGGACAGCATATTCATAGAGTGTCTCAAAAAAGTCGGAGGCATAGAATTCGCGTTCCCCCCAATCAAATCCGAGCCAATGAACATCGCGTTTAATCGCTTCTACGTATTCACTTTCTTCTGTAATGGGGTTGCTGTCATCAAATCGGAGATTGTAAAGTCCATCATAGTCTTCGGCAATACCGAAACTAATACAGATAGCTTTGGCGTGTCCGATATGGAGGTAGCCACTCGGTTCTGGAGGAAATCGAGTATGCACCCTACCGTCAAATCTATTTGATGCTATATCTTCTTCAATTGCTTGTCGGATAAAGTTTGTCTCGGATGTATTGTTGTCATTTTCTCGCGTATTCGTTTTGCTTTTGGTGTTTTTTGAGTCGGATTTTGGATGATTCATGTACACCTCCTGAAAATAATAAATTATACCTTCAAAATGTGCTAAAGTCAAAGATTTTGGGTTGAATGTAAAAGTAATTAGCGTTTTGCTCGTTTAAAAAATGAAACCTCGCTTTTAAGGATGACGTTAAAAACGTGTAGGGAGGAGTAACCTATAACTTTTTAGGGGGTACAAGATGTATAAAAATTCAAAACAACATACCGCTGACACACAACCGTTAGATGAAAGAAAACCAGATTATTATGAATTAGCGGTGTATTTCGCAGCAGCAAAGTCGCAAGAGGAAGAATTCCGTTGGGATAATTTTATTGATAACCTTTCATTCATTTGCGATAAATTTGCGTCCCACATTAAGTCTAACAACATATCTCACTTAGGGCAGTAATGTTAAAGTAAAACCTTTGTACAGTGTCATAAGTTCTATTTTCTCCAAGAAGGGTAGTGTTTCTTGAAACCTACCCTTAAATTATTTGCAATAGACAGTTTTGAGATGGAAGTGTGAGGGACCTATATACTTAATTGTGCAAAAAGTGCTTTTCTTGAAACTATTTATGAGACTGAATCCAATTAATCGTTATATTTTATTATTGCCAGCCGGATCCTCACAGCATTTGATGTCGCAGGCAAACTGACGACAACATACCGCCCCTACGGGGCTCAATGGATGAATTATCTCATATCTATAAACATATCGTTCCTACGGAACTGAAGATATAAAAATCGGGATTAGAAATCCCTCCAACAAGATGTGGTTTCCTTAAATTGATGCCTATTCTCGGATTAAGTGTGTGAAGCCAACTTTTCCTATTTGATAGATGGTAAATGTTGGGTTTCGTTCCTCAACCCCATAAATCAACGGTATGAATGCCATTAGGCATTCCCCGGGTGTCAACTTAAGGATTTCTGAATATCAGAAATGCTCTTTAGTCCCGTAGGGACGCAATG
>JAPPMR010000797.1 GCA_028818995.1 Candidatus Poribacteria bacterium
CCGTTACCTCATGGACGTGGACACGGCATGGTTCGCGTTGAAGATGGGCTTTGGTCAACCCACACTTCTGATAGAGTCATTGTCAAACTTGATCTTAAAGACGGTACACCGCTTGATGTGATTGAGGTTCCTGAAGACTGTCCAGAACCGCACGGTTTATCCATCTATGGTGATGATTTCCTCTATTGTGACGCATCTTCTGGCTGGGTCGCAAAGATTGCAAGGTAACCGAAAAGACAATGATACACATCCCAATTCTACGCGCAGGTCGTTCTTATAGAAGTTTGAAAACCGTTACTGTCTCACATATCAAAACAGGTGAACCTTTGGTTGAAGTCAGCCAAGCGAACACTGGCTTGATAGCCAAAGACCTCCGCGACTTACCATATCACAGACAGATACTTTCACAGCATTCCGTTTCAGAGTTGATTGGGATGTGCAACGATGCTGCCCATCTATTCACAACCGCTGACCTACCGCTTGATGGCGGCACACAATCACCGACAGATTATATCAAACAGGTTTCTGGTACAACCGGTTTACCTGAAACACTCTGTCAACAAAACATGGGGAAGATTCAAGGTGTTTTAGAAAATATAGAGACCGTTTTAGATGGTTTAACACGTGGACTTGATTTACGAATCTTAGACTCAGGGTGGGGTGTTCAAAACGAACGGACGTTGAGTTACGTATGTGAAACGGATGCACTCGGTGCGGTGCTGCCAAGCAATTCTCCTGGTGTTCATTCGCTCTGGATACCTGCTGTTGCCTTAAAAGTGCCTTTGGTACTAAAACCCGGGCGTGAGGAACCGTGGACTCCTTATCGGATAGCGCAAGCGTTTATGGAAGCAGGTGTGCCACCAGAGGCATTCAATTTCTATCCAACTGATTATCCTGGTGCTAACGAAATCTTATTTCGATGTGGTAGATCCATGCTGTTTGGCGGTGGTTCAACTGTAGAGCCATGGTTAAATGACCCGCGCGTGGAAATTCATGGACCGGGGCGTAGTAAAATCATCATTCACGAAGGGCAACAAACAAATTGGAAACAACATCTTGATCTCATTGTCGAATCAGTTTCGAAAAATGGTGGCAGGTCATGCATTAACGCCTCTGGCGTATGGGTGACAGCACATGGTGGTGATATTGCCGAAGCATTGTCGGAACGTCTGGCACGTATTGAACCGAAACCGCTTGACCATCCCGATGCGGGCATTGCTGCATGGGCAAATCCGAAAGCTGCCCATAGCATCTCATCACTGATTGACCGACACCTCAAACAGTCTGGGGCAACAGAACTAAGAGCAGGTGAACGAGTGATTGAATTAGATGGTTGTACCTTCCTGAGACCTACTGTTATCTGGTGTGAAGACCCAGAACATCCATTAGCAAACACGGAATTCCCGTTTCCATTCGTAAGTGTTGTTGAAGTACCAGCAGCAAAACTCGTCAAATCTATTGGAGCAACGCTGGTCGCTACTGTTATTACTGAAGATGACAAATTGACTCAAGAACTTCTATCGACACCTCTTGTTGATCGGTTAAATTTAGGTGCTATCCCAACAAATCAGATTTCTTGGGATAGTCCGCATGAAGGGAATTTGTTTGAACATCTCTATAGACAACGAGCTTTTCAACTTAGCGATATTCTGAAATAACTTGCTTCTTCAAAACCATTGGTATTGCAGTTATGACTGAAAACCCAAATGTAATTCTCATTTTTGCAGACGACCTCGGGCGCGGCATGTTAAGCTGTTATGGGCAGCCACATTTTGAGACACCCAATATTGACCGCCTCGCAAACGAAGGAATGCGGTTCAATCACGCCTACGGTTGCGCGTTCTGTGCACCCTCCCGCGCCAGTATGTTGACAGGGATTCACGATTGCCATCAAGGCACATGGACATACACTAAAGCAGGTATCTATCAAAGCATAAGCACTGGTGAAATGATGCCAGATGAAATCTCGGAGTTGATACATTCCACTGGATTACAGGCGGGTACCGATGATGTTTTCTTAGCTGAAATCGCGGAGGAAGCGGGTTATGTAACGGGACAGGTCGGGAAACTTGAATGGGGTTTTGCCACAACAGCAGAACGTATCCGTCGTCACGGGTGGCAATACCACTACGGTTATTATGACCACCAGCGTTGTCACGGCTTTTATCCGCCTTTTCTCTTTGAAAATGGGGAATTGAAATATATTCACGGGAATACCCACGCAGACTGTGCGAAGCATCCGAATTCGGAATCGGATGAAAGTATGGAGATTCGCAGGAATCGTCAAGGGAAGGCGGTATATTCTCAAGACATATTCAACGAAAAAATTATAGCATTCCTCCATGAGAATAAGGATAAACCTTTCTTCCTCTACCACCCATCTCAGCTGCCACACGGACCAATTGCCATACCCGACATTCATCCGTCCGTCAGGCAATCATCAGAATTGACAACGTATGAAAAAGAATACGCTTCCATGATTCTAAAACTGGATGAAACCGTTGGGATCATTTTGGATGAACTCCAACAACTCGGCATTGATGATCGCACGATGATCGTCTTTTGCTCAGATAACGGACACGAAGTGTATTACCGTCAGGAAGGGCGGACTTCTGGTCGACAGAGGAATTTGAACGGTGAACCGTTTGATGAAATCACGACAAAATTCTATTCAGAAACAGGCGGCGACGTGTTCAACGGCAACGATGGAATGGGTGGTTTAAAATGGTCAAGTTGGGAAGGCGGCACGCGTATCCCTTACCTTGTCCGTTTTCCTGGAACGATCACGTCTAACCGTGTGTCCAACCACATGCTCGCAAACTACGATTTTATGCCAACCCTTGCTGACATCATCGGTGTGAAATTGCCGCAAGACAAAGATGGTGTGTCATTCTTACCGACTCTTCTGGAACAGACTGAGCAACAACAGAACCATGAGTGGATTGTATACGCATCTCGACTGGGTCCCGCGTTGGTAACGTCAGATGGTTGGAAACTACGATATATCAACAAAACGGATAGTTTTCAGCTATACCACCTCCCCCACGACTACCGCGAGGAGAACGACATTTCTGCAGATCATCC
>JAPPMR010000905.1 GCA_028818995.1 Candidatus Poribacteria bacterium
AACGGTATGAATCATGGCGAATGCCATACGCGCATTCGTCTTTAGGCATTCCCCGCAGAGCGTGCCTGCTACCTTTAGATCAACGTGTAAGTTGACACATAAAGGAAGAGCATAAGCAAAACCCGACGGACGATATAAACTATCAGTAATACTCATTAACTGGAAATTCTTAAAACTAAATAACCCTGTTTAAGAAGACTTTTCACTTGACATAGGCGGTAAGATTCTCTTAAAATAGAATGAACAATGTCTAAGGAATCCTACTGTATGTTTACAGACAACAAACCGAAAGTCGCCACACATCAGATAAAAGAAATCCGTAAAATCACGATATGGGGAGTCGGCTTAATAGGCGGTTCACTTGGGTTGGCACTAAAGAAAAACGGATTTCAGGGACAGCGCGTCGGTTTGGGACGGAACATACACAGACTCAAAAATGCACAACAACAAGATGCAGTGGACTCTGTGACAACTGATGTAGCAGAAGGAATTCAGGACAGTAACCTTATAGTGCTTTGCATGCCAGTGAAACTTATACCAATGTTTGTAAAACGCATCATTGAATCTGTTGTTGACAACCAGAAAAAGCAGATTGTAGTTACCGATGTGGGAAGCACAAAATCGTTATTAGTCCAGTCTGTTGAGACACAAGTGCGGGCAGTCCCATCATTAGGTATCTCTTTTGTAGGCGGACACCCTATGGCAGGATCACATGAAACGGGGGTTGATGCTGCGCGGGCAGACCTATTTGAAAATGCTAAATGTCTTTTAACACCGACAAAACATACGGATGAGGCTGCCCTGCAATTAGTTAAGAACCTCTGGGAATTTGTTGGGGCACAACCGTATCTGTGTTCACCTGCAGTGCATGATCAACTTATCGGTGCCGCGAGCCACTTTCCCCATCTGATTGCCAGCATTCTTGCCAACAGCGTGGCAAACGTAGAAACACCAAACGGCAAGGCACTGGATTTTACGGCGACAGGTTTTCGGGATACCACCCGCATTGCTGCAGGTTCGCCTGAATTATGGACAAGTATTTTCACGCAGAATGCGGATGTTCTTTTATCCTTAGTGGACGCGTTCTCCAAAAATTTACACGAATTCAGAACCTTTCTTGAGACATATAGTCATGCTGAAATTGAACGCGTACTTTTGGAAGCCCAAGATATTGTAAAAAAACAGAGAGAAAATCTATAAAAGAAATGAAACAGATTGGTGATCATGTGACGATTGCAATGGATGGACCTGCCGGATCAGGGAAAAGCACTGTCGCTCGACTTGTTGCAGAAAAACTCGGATTGCTTTACCTCGATTCCGGTGCAATGTACCGAGCAGTAACAGTGCTTGCAATAAAAAATAAAGTAGAAACAGATATACCCAAACTCATAGAACTTGTGAAAACATGTCGTATCAATTTTGAGGAAAATGGCAGAAAGATTTTGCTAAATTCTGATGATGTTTCAGTTCAGATACGCACACCAGAAGTGAATAATTTAGTTGCGGATATTGCAAAAGTTCCAGAGATTCGGCACGAGATTGTTAAACATCAACAAAAAATTGGAAAAGAAGGTAGTATTATTGCTGAAGGAAGGGATTTGACGACGATTGTATTTCCAGATGCCGATTTTAAATTTTATCTCGACGCATCTGTGAGGGAACGCGCAAAGCGAAGGTTTGCAGAACTTCAAGCCCAAAATGTGGATACAACTTTAGAGGCAGTGGAAACGGAAATTAATGCGCGTGATGAAAAGGATACATCGCGAGAACATAGCCCACTACGAGCGGCTGAGGATGCGATTCACGTAGACACGACTGGCAAAACGATTGAAGAAGTTGTAGACTTTATAGTTGATCAGATAAGTAATAAGAAATAATCATGGTTGATATTTTCACGGAGGGTTAAAGCACCAATGCTATAACAAAGATTCATGTGGTATACCAATAATCAGTTCTGGTCATCACGCCGCTTGTATCGGTGGGGGCATAGACTTACAAATCTGTTTTGTAAAGTAATGGGATGCCTTGAAGCACGCGGTGTTAAACATATTCCAAGGGGAGGCGGAGTTTTGCTCGTCTCAAATCATATCAGCATTTTAGACCCGGTGATTATAGGGTCTGCCGCAAATCGTGAAATACATTTCATGGGGCGTAGCAATCTTTTCAAAATTCCCGGTTTAGGTAAGTTAATTACTGCATTTAATGCTTATCCGGTGAATAGATGGTCCGCTGACTTCGGTGCTTTACGAAGAACAATTTCTCTTCTGAAAGAAGGAAAAGCAGTTCTAATTTTCCCAGAAGGCACTCGGAGCGCTGATGGCACTATGGGCAAAGCGCATGATGGTGCATGTTTTATTGCTCATAGAGCAGATGTCCCAACAATTCCGGTATATCATTGTGGTGCAGGGGAAATGTTACCGCGCGGGAGTAGTCGTATACGTCGTGCGAAATTGAATGTAATTTTTGGAGAACCAATTGATTTTAGTGGAATAGATGAAACTGAAGTGAAACGGGAAATGTATCAACAGATGGGTGTAAAAATGAGAGAAGCAATCATGAAATTGCGGGATGAGTTGTAGAAAATATGTTAACACAAAGTAAACCTGAAAACAATTATTAATCAATCATTTAGTTGCATTTGCTAAAATCGTTAAAACATCACCCTCTTGAACCTGATATGTTTTTCCCTCCGCTCGAACTGATCCTTTACTACGCGCCTGCGTGTAGCTGCCACAAGCAGTTAAATCTTCCCAGTTGACACACTCTGAACGGACGAATCCACGTTCAAAATCGGTATGAATCAATCCAGCAGCTTCCACAGCGGTTTGCCCACTCCGAAGTGTCCATGCCCGCGTCTCTTTTAGACCGCCTGTAAAAAATGTGATCAATCCCATTAATTGATATGAAGTATGGATGAACCTCTCTAATGCGGATTCTTTCAACCCCATTTCAGCCATAAATACTTCAGCATCAGCGGAATCAAGTTGGGCGATTTCCATCTCTAATTGTGCTGCGAGTACAATAACGCCGGTTTGTGGTAGACCTTCATAGTTAGCAAAGTGCCCTAAAATTTCATCTGCTT
>JAPPMR010000434.1 GCA_028818995.1 Candidatus Poribacteria bacterium
GGCAAGCGCGGGCATAGAGATCGGATTACCGAACCACTCCTACAACAATTAACCGGATGTGAAGCATCAACTGTCGTAAATAACAATGCAGCTGCAGTTTTAATTGCCTTACAAACCGTAGCGAAAGGAAGGGAAGTAATCGTATCACGCGGTGAGTTGATTGAGATTGGCGGTGCTTTTCGTATCCCTGATGTGATGACAGCGAGTGGGGCTATTCTCAGAGAGGTAGGCACGACAAACCGAACACATCTCCGAGATTATGCTGAAGCGATAAACGAAAACACGGCGCTTATATTAAAAGTTCATCCGAGTAATTATAAGGTTGTCGGTTTTACCACAACACCAGAGATACAAGAATTGACTGAACTCGGCACAGAACACGGCATTCCAACAATGGAGGATTTAGGTAGTGGTGCACTGGTTGACCTTTCTACATACCGATTACCTCATGAACCCGTTGTTGCTGACAAGATTGAGGATGGCGTTGATATTGTAACTTTTAGTGGGGATAAGTTGCTGGGCGGACCACAGGCAGGTATTATTGTAGGAAAAGCGGAATGGATTCAGCAAATTCGTAAAAATCCGCTGATGCGTGCGTTGCGCGTAGATAAACTGACCATCGCAGCATTGTCGGCGACACTGTTAACTTACCTTAATCCTGATGCCTTGTTAACACAATTGCCTATGCTTTACCGATATACCCGTTCAATTGATGACTTACAAGGCATTGCTAACGAAATCGCTGACAGACTTAAGATAATTTTCGCAGAAACTATTACGGTTGAGATTACCGAGACACATTCACAAATAGGAAGCGGGTCACTTCCTGTTGAAACACTACCAAGTGTTGCTGTGGTGCTTAATCCTTTAGAGATTTCTGCTGAAAAACTGGCTGAACATTTCAGACGAGGAAGCGTCCCTATCATTGGGCGGATAGAAAATGATCAGTTGTGGTTTGATGTGCGAACGCTCTACGAAAAAGAACAGAAACAATTGATTGAAACAGCGGCAGAAGTTGCCTCAAAATTAGGAGAGGTCCCTGAAAAATAGTATCGTATACTTTTTTCTCCTTTCAATCTGTCTCCTTTGTGCATGCACGGAAACTTCTCAAAATACCGTTCCGTCAAAGGAAATTACTGAAAAAATTATCTCTCACATTGACGGCGCACAAATGCGACTGATTCCATCTGGTACTTTTCAGATGGGAAATCATATTAAAGGCACAGGAGACCTTGATGAGTATCCAGTTCATGAAGTTTATATTAACGCATTCTACATAGATATTCACGAGGTTACAAACGCCCGTTACCAGCAGTTCGTATTAGCAACAGGGTATCCACCTCCTCCTCTGTGGCACGACCCAAAGTTTAATAAACCTAACGATCCAGTCGTCAACGTGAAATGGAACGATGCGGTTGCTTATGCAAACTGGGCAAACAAAAGGCTACCAACTGAAGCTGAATGGGAATATGCAGCACGCGGCAATCTCATTGGTAAAAAGTATCCCACCGGTGATATAATTACCCCTGATGATGCGAATTTTGGTGGTGTGGGCGGCACAGATAAATGGAAACAAACGTCACCTGTCAGCAGTTTTCCGCCCAACGGTTATGATTTATACGACATGGCAGGAAACGTTTGGGAATGGTGTTTTGACGAGTACAACGCTGAATTCTATGAGATGTCTCCACTCAAAAACCCGCGCTTCGGTAGAGAATTCGCTGCTGACAATGAAAACTTTCGTATTCTACGCGGTGGTGGATGGGGTGGGAGCCCTAAAGATCTGCGTGTTGCTGACCGATGGTATCATTTAACAACAGGAAGTACTATCGGTTTCCGTTGTGTCAAAGATATAAATGAATAACAATGGTTGAAGCAATAGGTAAATTGTTATGTTGCTGATACGCCCGTACACTTAAGCAATACTTCTCTGATTGGGCGATTCATGTCGTCAAGTATGTATCAAAGGAACTGAAGTTATGTCCAAACGCGATGAATTCATTACAATAATCAGAACACTCACTACGTCTTCGCTAACTATTACAGACAAACAACGGACCAGGCTTCTTCAACAAGCAGTTCAGGACTATGGGCTTTCTGTTGAGGAAGCCACCGAGATTCTTGAAAATTTAGGACTGGTTGTAGAAGAAGGAGTAAACTACTTTGATGTGCTAGGGCTTTCAATTGAAGAAATTCAGGGTCTAGACGAGGAAGCTATCGTAGACCTTATTGAGACTGCTCACAAGCAACACTATAGCACTTCGCTGCGTGCTGGAGCCCGTATCCGTCCTGATGGCAAAACAGAAGAACAATGGAGGAATATTCTGAATCAAGCACGGGATACCTTAAAGCATGCGCAAAAGAGGCGAGAATACATCACTACGTACTTCTCTCAAAAGGACTTGCACAGCCTACCCCCTTCGGAAAATATGTTCCCGAAAGCGGAACCTGAACTTTCAACTACTCCTGTTCCTATAGAAAATCAAGAGAAGACATTTTCACCCACTACGTCTGTTGGTGTACAATTAAACCAAATAACAAAAGCATTTGATACCACCGTTGCGGTCAACGATATATCTTTGACTATTGCCCCTGGTGAGCTATTTTTTTTGCTCGGACCATCTGGATGTGGTAAATCAACGTTGCTCCGTGTACTCGCGGGATTCTATCGTCCAGACGTTGGAGAACTTCTATTTGACGGTGAGGTAATGAACAACGTGCCACCACACCAACGTAACACTGGCATGGTTTTTCAGAACTACGCGCTATGGCCACACATGACTGTTGGTGAAAACATTGAATACGGCCTGAGACTTCGCAAACTTGAAAAATCTACCCGCAATGAAAAAATTACAACCGTTCTTGAGATGGTTGAGATGGCTGAATACCGAGATCGTCCAGTAAATACCCTTTCTGGTGGACAACAACAACGTATAGCACTTGCGCGTGCGTTAGTCATTGAACCAAGCGTGCTATTGCTTGACGAACCACTCAGTAATTTAGACGCTGCACTACGTCAAAATCTACGCGATGAAATCAAAGACATCCATAGCCGCACGCAGATTACGACTCTCTATGTAAC
>JAPPMR010000256.1 GCA_028818995.1 Candidatus Poribacteria bacterium
TGTGTCCTCTCAAAAAACCGCTGGGCGTTTCTGTACTCAAGGGGTCCCTCATTTTGAACGACTTGTCCAAGTCTCGCAGCATAAGTGTCTGCTGTGAAATTGCCTTTTAGTATATCGCTGTGCGGTTTCACAATGGTTTCAAAACGGGATAGTCTCATGTGTGTCCTTTTTCTAAAATATTAACCTGACAATCAGAAGAGTTTTCCTTCTTCAGGTTGTTCCAAGAAGTTTTGTACTTCACGTTGGATAGCGGTTCGGTCAGCAAGCCAGCCTTCCAGCCATTGATGTTCTTGGCTATCTATCGGCAGTGCTGCACTTATTTGCTGCGCGACATTCCATATAAGTTCGTTTAAACCGATGCCTTCTTTTGAAAGAACTTGAATCATTTCGGGGCGGTTTCCTGAACGCCATAGGACTAAAGTATAATGAAGAATGTCTATCAACTCCTCACTATTAGATAGATCTGTCTGCTCTCTTTCTTGTGGACCCAAGACGCGTACATTTGTTCGCTCCTTGTGGATAAAACTCCTCTCGCCCCATTCTTCTGTTAACTCAATACCAAGAGAAAGCGCGAGTTCGTGGGCATCGTTAAAGATTACCAGCTTTTCCCCATGTTCCCGCCTCCAGCGGAGGTAGAATCGCGTGAGTCGTGTACCAGCCATTCCAGCTTGTTCTCCATCAAAGCGTTCTAATATTTCTCGGATGTCTGCTATCATCCTATCTGCACGAATGTCGGTGTCATCGTCGTCAATTACCTGTTTATATTTCCCGAATACCTCGATCCCGCTGCCTATAGCGGCAATGAACAAGTCTGCTCCTGAGAACCCTGATTCCCACAACGTAAAGAGTTTCTGTTTAAGGTGATCCTCTAACTCTTTTTTTACATCTTGGTAGAGACCGAACGCTTCTTGTTCTCTTTTGCGGGCTACCATGTAAATTGAGGAAGCAAGAACTGCAGAATTTATTGCTCGCAAACGGTCACCTTTTTCTGTTTCAATCGGCCATGCTCCTGTAATAACAAGGGCTGAATCAAGCAAAGCATTAATCAAAGTTTCCCACCCTTCGGTGGATTTGTGGGCATAAACGATCACAGCAATACCATCAGGTTTCAAAATTCGATAAATTTCTGAAAAGGCTTTAGAGAGACCCTCTTCAAAAAACAGTTTTCCTGCTCTAAATCCTCCTTCTTGATGTCCATAAGCTACGATTTCGTTATTTTTCGGAGTCAAGTGTTCCGTAAAGAGTTCGGGGTAAAGTTCTCCCACACTCCGTTTGAGCCACACATAAAAAAAATCAGAGAGATATGAATATGGAACATTATCATAGTACGGAGGATCAGTTAGTACCGCGTCAAAGGACTCATCTGGGTAATGTCCTTCAAGATCCATTGCTGAAGCTTGTTTTACAGTAACGGGTTCAGATTCCATTGAACATAAGTGTTCTAACGGTTTTAAGATGGTTTTTAACCTGTTCATTCCTATACGGATCGGGTTTGCTTCTCCATAGTCCCAGATCATAGATAGGGTTTGCATTCCAAAAACCTCAACACTGTTTTCACTTCCACTTTTCCATCTGCAGAGATTTGATGAAAGTTCTGTCACTCGACTAAGCCAAAGTCCTAAGTACGCTGAGACAGCACGAGAGTAGTTAGTTGTATAACCTTGAATGATCATATCTGAATAGGTCTTCCTGATCTCATCAACCAAAGTAACTAAGGCAAGTTGTTGGCGTGCATTGAAAAGTGTACCGAAAGTATTTAGATTATAATTGTGAATGGAAATTGCTCGTTCTGCTCCTGGGCCTTTTATTTTAGGGGTTTGTTCATCTGGTAACGGGTCAAGTATGTCATTTTCCTTGAGCGATTCTCGTTTTTTACAAAGTTGTTTTTGAGCTTGGTTGAAAATCATTTTATCAGCATCTCGAGCAAGACGGTAGTTTTTACCAGTAAGGTCTGGATGCTGGGTGACTACTACAAGGAGACTTTCGTCTGCTTTACCATTTTGAAACAACAATGTTTTTTCCTTGGATGGAATAGCAGTGTTACAGAGAGGACATGTAACTACGCCATTTGTTATAGTCCCTTCTTCCGGATCAAAATTGTCTGGTATCGGCTCATACCCTGTACCGACAATGTGAAAAACAATTTGTCCATCCTTTTCGTCAGGAAGTAGAGCAACTTTTTTGTTTTCTTTTTTCGCAAGCCAGAATTGATTCATAAGAGGGATAACGGCACTGCAACCATTGAGATTCTGACAAGGAAGTGTGCGCGCCCAGATATAAGCATAGATGTCAGAACCGTCAGATTCCTGCGGGTAAAATGGTTTTAGTTCTTCCTGCATTTGTGAGAGAATCTGCTTTCCCCATTTTTTTACATCGTCATAGAGCCGTGGTCCGTACTTTTGCGGGTATTCAAGCGTACACTTCTGAATTAAAACAGCAACAGGGTTGAGATCACAAGAATGAGTCTCGCAGCCGAGACGTTGTGCTTCAAGAGGGATAGAACCGCCACCACCGAAAGGGTCAAGCACTTTAGGAGGTTTACCATCATGGGATTCGAGGATGTCTTGTTTCGCTTGGTTAATCCAGAATAGTTTGAGAGTATTCTTCCATTCGGCGAGTGCAGTAATGAACGCTTGTTTGGGCAGATTTAGGATTTTATCAATGTTTTTAGGGAATTTTGTTGTTTGTGAAGCAAGTTGGTTATCTACAAGAGCGGCATAGGCAGTAGCACGCGAAGGTCCAAGGGGGCGCCGTGCCCACCATGTGTGAAGTCCAGATATTTCCCGGGCACCTCGTCCACTGACTTCTTCAACAGGGAAGGCAACTTCAATGATGCGTTTGTCGTTACTCATGTATCAATCCATTCATCCAAAAAATTGCGGATATGATACCAGACAACGACTTAATTGTCAAATTCATTTTTCAACAAGGGATTTTTAGGAAAAAACTTAAGTTTACGGTATTAGAGCAGTAGCAATTTTAAATAGATCATAGAGGAAGTTTCCCAAAATCGCTATAACTAGTAGTCTGTCACATTTATATTGCTGGATATAATTTGTTGAGTTTGATGCGT
>JAPPMR010000205.1 GCA_028818995.1 Candidatus Poribacteria bacterium
CCCAGAAATTGGCACTCACTTGGGGAATGATAAAGGTTTCAGAGTAGGGACATCCGTTGTGGTTGGCCCTAAAAACTGCGGATGAACGAGCAAACACGCTTTTCCATTGAAGAACTCACACCCGACCATCTGGATTGGCGGGAGTTTGTCGCGCTTGTCAATGACTTGAACCAAGAGGGCTGGGTGTTTAATCCGTATTTTGAACAATTTTCACGCTATTTTTTGGCGGCGAAACAGAATGGAGCTATCGTTGGATTTCTTATGTTTGTTGTGTGGGACATTGGTCCTCATGACCGTGATCATCCACCCATTCAGATGGACGGAAAAACACTGAGAGAGGCGAAGATCCTCGCGTTTGGTGTGAAGGAAGGTTATCGACGGCAAGGCATCGGCACTGCACTTCAAGAATATACCATCCAGCAAGCGAAGTTGTTTGGCTGTTACCAAGTGCGATCTGTCAGCGGCGAGAATCATTCTGAAAATCATCAGCTCAAACTCGCTATGGGATTTGCTGTCGAGCCGATGGAACGCGATGAAAAGTGTTTGGCTTTTGTCATGCCTCTTAAATCATCAAGAGAGAAGTAATTGCTCATGAAACAATTAACGGACGCTGAGAAACAACAGTTTGAAGCGAAAATTAAAGCCCAAAAAGAACGTCAACAGGCACTCCGAGAAAATAATCCTGATCTGCCGGAAACTTTAGAAGCGGCAATAGAAGAAACGGGGGTTATCCGCAGGTTTAGGCTGGATTATCTCTGGAAATATGGCATGCTTGCGATTATTCTCTGTCTGCTTGCCTTCAACGTGTTTCAACTCCTCAAGTGGAAAAATTTTGGTTCTAACGAGTACCTCAACGTCAATTTGGTGGTTGCCTTGATGTTACTGTTCAATCATATTGCCTTTTACTTCACAAAAGCGGGGAGAATAGGTCGTATGATGAAAATATTTGCAGGCATTTGGGCAGTCCTTGGACTGGTTTACATATTCTGGGTATTTAGATAGGCGTTTTATTCGCTAGTGGATTTTTTTGTCAGAGGTTAAAACATCATTGGATTGGTTATAATATGAATGAGGAAATACTATCAAATTTAGATTCAGATGAAATTGAAGAAATTGAAAAGCTCACGCTGCGTTGGGTTTTTCAAGCGGTTATTGATTTTGGAATGGAAGCACATGAGGTTTTCGTAAAGTCACCAGATAATGTGAAAGATATTGCGGAAGATATTACAAGAGAATTGCTTGATCGCCTTCCAGGGTTTAATGTCCAACAAAGAATCTACGGAAATGTTGATTACAAACGGGCGAGATATATTATTTTACCAGAAAAAACAGTAAGACAAGCCCTTTTTATAGATTCAAAAGCGGAAAAAGAGAATCGGTCAGCCACTATACAGATGTCTCAGACCTCTATGTGGATAAGACAGCGAAGAAGTGGTCGTGCTGTAAATGAAAAAGGATTCCTACCAGAAGTATCTGAGTATGGAGGTAATCATTATCTGACAACAACCTGTTTGATGCATTTCCTGTACGAAGACGAAGCGGATATACATCACTTAAAAGAGGTTAAAATTACGGCTATTCCGAATGGAAGATTACAAGATAGATATAATCCTACCGTTGA
Source organism: Candidatus Poribacteria bacterium (assembly GCA_028818995.1). The sequence goes on from JAPPMR010000205.1 coordinate 1,622, forward strand.
TGATGGAATATGGTTAGCGGGACGAAATGCGCCGACTCGTGGAGAAGATTTCAGAGTTCGTGTCAGTTTTGCTAAACTGAAAGAGAAAGCGTCGTGGCGAGTTCAAGTTATCAACTATGATGAAATGACTAAGGAGTGCAGAGGAGAATGGCAGTCATAGATGTTACGAAATTCTTAACAGAAAACCACATTTATCACGGTGATTCCAGGATCCTTTTAAAGAAAATTAGACCTGAATCAATCGCACTCAGCGTTTGGTCGCCTCCATATTTTGTTGGGAAAGCGTACGAGAAAAATTTGTCATTTTCAGACTGGAAAGATTTACTGCGCGAAGTCATCAAACTCCATTTCCCAATTATAAAACCGGGCGGATTCCTAACTATCAATATTGCCGACATTTTATGCTTCAAAGATGCGTCAATGCCAAAAATCATGGCAGAAAACGTATCTCGGAGAAAAATAGGCGTAACCAAGGAACAAATATTAGAAGCAAAGAAAAAACACCCGACTTGGAATAGATACCAACTCGCTACGCATTTTGGGTGTAGTGAACAGACAATCGATAGAAGGCTTAACGGAAATAACATTAGGGGCGGAAAGTACCAAACGCAAACGCGGGTTTTTTTGGTTGGCGGTCTTATTGAAGAGGCTGCGAACGAGGCGGGTTTTCATTTATATGACCGGCGTGTCTGGGTCAAAGATGCTGCATGGGAAAATTCAAGATGGCATACCATCTCTTACCGGTCTGTTGATGAGTTTGAGTATATCTACATTTTTTGGAAGCCGGGAACTACAAAGGTGGATCGCTTCCGATTGACGAAACAAGAATGGGTGAATTGGGGGTCAAGAGCGGTTTGGGAAATCCCTTCTGTCCGAAGCAATGCTGATCACGATTCAAAATTTCCTATTGAGCTGCCCAGAAGAATCATAAAGTTATTTTCAGAAGCCGATGATATTGTGTTAGATTGCTTTATGGGGAGTGGAACAACAGCGATAGCGGCAATTACCGAAGGTAGACAGTACATTGGAATGGATAAAGAGAAAAAATCCGTAAAGATTGCATTAGAGGCTATTTCTTCTTTTGAACAAAACAGAAAGAGCCCTGAGCAAGTGGAGTTTTTCATACGTGAAATAGAAGCGAAGCACGAAAAAAATAATGATTAAAGCAGTCTTCTTTGACCTTGACGGCACACTCTGCGATTCCGATACAGCATGGGACCTCGCGCAAAGAGATATGTTTCAACTTTTCCGCAAGTATCATCCAAGTGTTTCGGAGGAGGCTCTTACGAAGGCATGGAGAACCGTCCATCAGGAACTCTTTCGGCAACTCAACGCCGGAAAATGCTCTATGGCAGAAGTGAGAGACTCTCGTTTTCAGTGTTTATTCAGAGAATTGGATTTGCCCACAAATAGCGTTATGGAAGAGATAAATGACTTCTTCTGTT
>JAPPMR010000924.1 GCA_028818995.1 Candidatus Poribacteria bacterium
GCATCACTAATCGGCTGCGTATTGACGTTATAAGATGGCACCAAAGTTCTCAGCAGATCCGGTAGATCCGCGCCGCCCTGGTTTTCAAAGGCTTCATTTGATACAATATCGATCGGTACTGCTGAATCCAAAACGGAACGCGGCTTTGCCCGAGTACCGACGACCACAACGCTTTCAATTTCAACAACTTCTCCTTCAGACGTAGCCTCAGTTTCATCTGCTTCTGTGTCTTCTTCCTGTGCTACTGCTGTAGGTGCAAATACGATACAAACTGCTAAAGCGATGGACATCGCAAGCAGAACTGTTTTAAAAACTTCTGTGATTTTCATAAATCAGACTCCTTAGGTCTTTTTTTAATAACATAACATTTTCCCATAAAAATGAGAAAACGTCTCAAATTTAGGTTCTCCCTTGAAAACATTATATCATTAGACTTGAAAATACGTCTCAAGTTTAGAATAAATCGGAAATATGATACTTTCATACGACTGATTTACCTGAACCTATAAATACGTAATATTTTGAGTATAACACAGTTCCACTTGAATTCAAAAGAAAAATTTGATATATTTTACGTTATGCTATTCTTATATTTGGTAATTGCATCGGCAACAGTGATACTTGGCGCTGTAATCGCGATGGTTTTTCGGGAAAAACAGGCTGCATTCCACATCATTTTCGGTATTACCGCTGGTGCAGTCCTCGGCTTTGTCTTAATGCTAATGGTTCATCTCTTCACGGAAGTAGGTTACCCCACAATTTTAGTAATGTGGGGTGGTTTCTTGTTAATTTGGCTGTTAGAACATCTCACGCATCGGATGCAGGAACGTCTCGGTAATCATGTAGAAGTTAAAAAGAAACAACATTGGGGTGTCAACTTAACAATTATCGGGTTATCAATCCATTCAGTTGCCGATGGATTCAATCTCAGTATCGCAGCAGAAGAGGAGACAGTGGGTATCGCCCTTGCACTTGGCGTATTACTTCATCGCTTTCCAGTAGCAACAGTGATAACGGCAGCGTTACGTCGTGATTATGGCGTTGGAGAGACATTATTTAGACTTATCCCGCTTATTATTGCGCCGTTTATCGGGGCATTTATGGGTGAACGACTATTGCATGGTGTTCTTAGGGAGTTAACGGAGTATTTAACTGCTTTTGCTGCGGGAACACTATTGCACGTTGTGATGGATGGTTTACGAGGCGGTTACACCCCTTCAGAAGAAAAAGTAAATAATGCTACAAAGATTGCATTTGTTGTGGGATTGATTTTAACTATATGTGCTATGTATTTTTTTCCAGGGTTTGAGCATGAGCATGTGCATTAAATCGGAGTTGAAAACGCCTCCTACAACTTTAGTTTTTATCCTCTTGTAGGTCGGGTAGAGCGTCAGCGAAACCCATAGGCGTCAATTTAAGAAAAAATGCTGTATTTTCTCTTGTTGGAGGGCTTTGTAAGCCCGATATTGTGAGTCTTAACCAATAAAATCGGGGTTGAAAACCCCTCCAACAATGGGAAATATCCTTAAGGTGAAACCCAACCTACGAGAACTATATGCGTTATGTATTTTTTCCTGGGTTTGAGCATGAGCATGTACACTAAAATTTTAACAAGACAACCTGGGACAAATACATATCCTATTCTGGGGGCGTTATTCTGTCTTTTAATATTAACTATGCACGCGAATGCGGCAGAAATACCGATTGTTGTATCGGGAGAACCTCGTGCAACGGTGCAAATCGGTGCTGACGCTTCAACCCAAGAGCGGTTTGCTGCATCCGAAATCCAAACCTTTATCGAAAAATGGACAGGCGCGCAACTTGAACGGCACACTAATCAACAACGGACGGCTACGCAGACGGTTATAGTCTTAGGCACACTCGCCTCAAATCCGACGATTCGCTCCCTTCAAGCAAAGATTGATTTAAACTTATCAGAAGATCTCGGTGATGAAGGGTATCAGATTAAATCCGCTGACCTTGGGACAGAAATTGTTATTGTTGTGGCTGCACATACCCCGCGCGGTGTGATTTATGGTGCTTATGCCTTTATTGAGGCATGTATCACCGCGTTGACAGGATTCGAACCTGTACATCCAGAGATCGCAGTAGCGCGTACACCTTCACTTTCCGTACCCTTTTTAGACGCAACATCCCGCCCATTTTACCCTGTTCGAGCAGTATTGGAGATTGATGACCCCGATTGGCTTGCAAGACAACGCGTGAATATGAGTGGAGGTGAAGGCGTTTGGACGGGAACTGGTATTGAAGACGGATTTGGCACTGCTTTCAAATATGTGGACACTCCCGCATTTTCTGAACTGCAAGATGAACCTCGCTCACAACGATTACAGAGGATTGAGACACTCCAAAACCGATTTGCTGCACTTAGCGACCGCGGCATTGATGCCTACCTATTTATGTATTTAACAGGTGAACCGACAGAAGCACTCATAAAAGCACGTCCCGATCTATTGGGACCAGAGGTATTGTACGGTGCATCAAGGAATGAAGTATCTTATCGTCCGTTTTGCTGGTCAAAACCGGAATTTCACACCTTAGCACGCCAATTGACTCAGGAAATTGTGAAAACCTACCCCGGTTTAGCAGGATTTCATCTGCGATCTTGGGGACATGAGACGCGGGCGTGCAACTGCCCTGAATGTGGCGACCGTTCCCCGGAAGGACAAGCGAAACTCTGGGCAGTCTACTTCACGATTATTAAAGCAGCACAAGAAATCCGACCCGATTTTAAGTTCTACATTTCGGGGTATAACAGAAGTTGGCTGCAAGACCCAGATGGCGACTATGCACGCCAATTGCCCAAAGGCACGATTTTTTCGCAAAAGTGGGGTGCTGATGGGGAACCGGTGATTGATCCGAATATTCCAATTGAACAGATGAACGCGCTCGGAGAGATGGGACACCGATTCATTGTGCTGTCACATGATGTTGAGGAGGTGATGCCGTTCTGGATGCTTGAAAGCGATCTGTTTGTACAAGGTGTGCGTCAACTTGCGAACTCGCCTGAAGTTGTTGGGTTAAGTGGATTCACTGTACAAGGT
>JAPPMR010000241.1:0-1227 GCA_028818995.1 Candidatus Poribacteria bacterium
AAATAAGAACAATTAGAACATATTTCATAAATCCGACAAATCCACTATTTCACAGGAAACATGGCGGGTGTCGTTGCACTCTACCAAACTACTGAGGGTCTATATACGATTTTTTCAATTCCGCCCAACGCACAGATTGCTTGTCTACAGGTGAAACCGACAGTGCCCCACCATGCCAATCTGCATTAGAACCTTCTGTCAAAAACGTAACCTCTTCGGAGGCAATATCATACTTATAGATCTTTCGCTCAGAACGACGGTTTTTTTCAAATTCATCATAATCAAACGCACAAAATAGCACAGCCCTTTGACCATACATCCAATCAACAGAAGTTGGATACCAATGTTCGGGTATTTTTAATGTTTTAGTAGCACCGTCATCTATGTTCTGGATGATACATCGAAATGTCCCTACCGCCCGAATACTAATACCGACATTTCCCTCTTTACCAAATTTTTTTTCAACGGTTATGTCCATTTCTGTATACAGCATCTGTTGGCCATCAGGCGACCAACGCGGGTTAAAACGATGCATAGCCCCTCTTTCTGGATCGGGTTGTGTCCATGCACGTTGATTGTCTCCGTTCGCATCAACAATCCAAAGGTTTTTCTCTATGATGTCATGATCATCATTGACATACACAATTTGCTTGCCATCCGGAGACCAGTCGAGATGAAATACATGGGTATGCGTTAGCAGGTTAGGTTCAATTTTATCAAGATCTATCGCATTCAAGTTGATTATGTTAATGCCCAATAGTGTGGTATTGAACATTAGTTTTGTTCCATCGGGAGAGAATGCTAAGTCCAATATATGCCCTATATGGGAGGAGATTTGCCGGGCAGAGGTGCCATCGGAATTCATGATGTAAATATAGGGCTTAACGGAACCGTCATCCGGTGTCGTGTCCCGTACAAAAGCGATCCGTCTCCCATTGGGTGACCACCGCGGCCTCCATTCAGAATATTGATTGTCGGTGAGTTGCGTGATATTCCCACCGTCGTCATCCATGACATAAAGATAAGAATTTCCGTTTTGGGATGCAGAAAACACTATTTTTGCATTGGCAGCTGCTGCCAAGAGCAGTGTAAGACTTATGCATAGTGTCGTATGTAGAATTCGCATCTGTCTTCTCCTTGGTTAGATATGTGGAGGGACGAGCAATTTATGTACCAATCGTTTCCCGCTGAATTGTTGTGAAACTGCACAATTACGTGCAAGTGTTG
>JAPPMR010000241.1:1237-3054 GCA_028818995.1 Candidatus Poribacteria bacterium
TTGCCCAAATATGTGCGCAAATAGTGGAGAACATAGCCTCGTAAAATACTAAGTCCTTTCAACGTTGATTCGTGAATCTCTGTTTAAACAAAAATCCTTGACTTCCATAATAAATATGATAACATAGTAGATTATACGATAGTTTATGTCTTTAACTTGCCACATAAAACGCATGCATTTCCTTCAAAAAGCGGTCCGATCCATCGTAGCACAGGTTTGTGCTATCACCTTATTTTTCTGGTTATACCACATACTTGTGGTATATATCATGCGCGAAACAGGGCTTGACCTTGGCGCAGTCGGCTATCACAATCACTTTGTCCCACTCTATGCCGTACCCCAACTTGACCTGAGTTGGTGGATTTTTCCTGCAATTATTGTATGTATCGAATTCCTTTACCTCTGCTATAAATACTTTCTTCCTAACAATATAAATTCACACCAACTGATATTGATAGCAATTGTTTGCTTCATTGCTATCAATATCAGTGTGGCACAAATTGATGGGTTTCGCGAAATAGGTACAGAAGACGAACCTAAGCGAATTTCAGCCCTTTTAGAACCCTATACACGATTATCCCTTGAATACTATGGCGACGTACCACGTATTGATGAATTGGGACTCCATGTATTTTTGCGAGATTTCAGCAAACCAGAGTTGTTTGATACGCTTTCAGGGCACACGCGAACACATCCGCCGGGAGGTGTAGTTTTCTTATGGCTTGTGAGTAAAATCTTTGGTTACAATCTCGTATCGGCATCGTTAGTATCAGTTCTCTTTACAGCCTTCACGGTGATACCCATCTATAAACTTGCTGCACGTCTTTATGATGAAAAGGTTGCGCTATACGCGCTGCTGCTTTTCCTCATTACACCCAACTTTGTTATGTTTACCACTACATCTATGGACGGCCCGTTTAGCGTGTTCCCAATTCTCAGTCTCTACCTTTTTTACGAAGCAAAAGAACGAGAAACTACACCTGACATGGCGTTGGACACATTCCGACCCTACAGTTTATTAACGGGTATTTCCCTGGCACTCGGGATGTTTATGACATATTCAACGGTGGTTGTCGGGGTTTTCTTGTGCGTAATTGCTTTATTAGAACGAAAACGGTTTGTGCAGTATTTGAAAGTCTTGGCGTTTGCCGCAACAGGTTTCATCGGATTTTATTTACTGCTTTATGTCCTGACCGGTTTCCAACCCATTGAAGCCCTCTGGGCAGCCATTAAAAAGGATGAGGCGGGTATGGGATCTGGTTTTGAAAGCATAGACCGTTATTTTCATTTGAGTTTCGCAAATCTTTTCGCCTTCCTGATTGGTGTTGGCATTCCGATTACAACTGTCTGGTTACGCCAAATAGTAACAACGGTCAAGAAATGGAAACAGAACAGTGCTTCACCTGAATTGAAAAATAATCAACCCCGTATTCCGTGGATTTTTAATCCTGAAAAGTCTGATACTTTCATCATTGGTTTCCTAATAACGCTCCTCTATTTCACGTTTTCAACATGGTTCACGATGGAGGTGGAACGTATCTGGATTTTCATGGTGCCGTTTTTCGTTATTCCCGTTGCAAAATATCTCACGGCGCGACCCCGTTCTGATTTTTATTGGGTTGCAGGAATACTCGTTGTGCAACTCATCATATCGGAAGTGCTGCTCTATACGTATTGGTAGTGAATCCCCATAAATTGAGAAATAGATAAAATGCGAATTCTTTATGTCATTGACTCTATGACAAAAGACGGTGCTGAGTCACAATTACTCAAGACTTTAACACGGTTCTCACCTGACCAATATGAAACGTATGTAG
>JAPPMR010000156.1 GCA_028818995.1 Candidatus Poribacteria bacterium
CGTCTCGCACCTCGCCCTCGTAACCCGGGATTCCGTCCGCTTGTGTTAATGATTTGAGCAGTTCAATTGAAGTTTTACTCATCTTTGCATTCCTTTGGCAATTATGCTATAATTTGAGTGTATTATAGCATGCTTGATGTTTTATGCCAACTTTTAAGTAGATTTCATATTCAGTAGTCGAGGTAATGGAGATCGTGAAAAAACATCTTAAGGAGTTCTGGCTCTGGATGCCTGGGTTATATCGGATCATGATGTGTTTTACACCTGTTATCTTTGTTTTGATGACGTGGATGTATCTCAAAGACGGCCGGAGCTTTCTCTCTGCGGTTCTCAATGGGTTTGGATTTGCTTTGTTTTGGCCGGTCGGTGTCATCGTGATATGGGCTATGCTCTCTATTGTTAGCTTTATGGCTAACTTTATTTTTTCATTGCCATCGGTATTGATTGGACTGATTTTTGGCAAAAAGAGATCCGACAATGCTGATGAGAACGAGACTGCAAATCAGTCGCATAGCCACGCGAATGTCAGGAAATTTGATGAGGACGCAGATCTATAGAAGGTTAGTGTGTCGGAAAATCAAATGAAATATTTGTCTATGAATTACGCAATTTAGGCTGGCCCCTTCGACAACTTGATAGGAACGATACGGAAGTCACTTTGTTAGCAACCATCCGAGACAACTCGCAATTGCCCGAAAAAGAACAGCAGCGGTATCAACAACTGTGGCGCAAGTGTGAAGATGAAACCCTAAGCGAAAATGAATTGATAGAATATCAGGCATTGCTGAGCCAATTAGAAGCCCAGAACCTGAAGCGCATCGAAGCACTCATCGCCTTGGCTCAGAGCAGACGGAAGACGTTAGGCGAAATTACTGCTGAATTAGGTTTAAAAGAGGGAAGTAAGTTCTTCTGAATCTATTCCTTAGGATAAAATATCCAACACAGATTTTTTAAGATAGGAAACTACAAATTATCAAAAAAGTTCTCATGAGGCATTGGATCAAACCCATACCAATGATTTTTATAAACACCCATTAACCACCTTCCACAACTGTGAATCCAATCATCCCATGAGTCTTTCATTTGGTCTTGTGTTACATTCAAGCATGTCCACAATTCAGGTAGTGCTGGATTGCGAAGTAGTAGCGAAATAGCACGTTGTTTTACTTCGTTTTTCTCAGTTAAAAAATCTATAGGTACGCTAAAATGATGCCCCCTTGGTGATACTTCTCTCCCCGAATTGATTTCAACCGCCAATTCATGAATATGCAGTGCCAAATAGTATGCAGTGAGGGAAGTCTGATAGGTTACCTCATCTTCAAATATAAGGTCGAGCCATTTCCATCTTTTGTAAGCATTTACCAAAAATTTCCAATTATCTGTGCATTTTCCACCAAGCGATTTAGACCAACCCATAAGTTCACTATGTTCCCAGACACTGCCGACGAATCGTGAATCAATGATTCTACGGGTTTTTACTCGTGCTAAACCGAGGGCAAGCACAATTTGATCTGTCATAATACACAGACTTCCGTGTAGACTATGATATACATATCCGAGTGCATCAGGAATGTCAATCCAAGAGGTATAACCAGAGGGATCCCATCCATCCCTATTTCTTATATTCAACAAATCATCAAGCAAATATTCTTGATCGTTGAAGTGCTGATTACACGATTCGACTCCGACAAGAGCCATAGAAATTAAAGGAGCGACAATATCAACAGCTTTATCTACTGCTTGATATCTCTGTTCTATACTCTCTGGTTGTTGCTTATCTAACTCCTTTTGTCGCCATATCACTAACGACTTGAAAGCATTCGGGCGAACTCGTCTGACGAGTCGTGCCCAACCTAAAGCATCATTTGCTCTGACAAGATCAAATGCGGATTCATAAGCATGGGTAACGGATTCAACTTTTTCAGGAATATCGGGGAGATTATGACTTGAGGCTTCAGGTTTGGAAGGGAGATTGGAAAGTGGATTCCTGCCCAGACGTGGTTTTGGGATAATCAACACATCGTGGATTTCATGAAGCAATTCATCGAACTTCTCATCAAATTCGTCGTCATCCTCAAAATCAATATACTTTCTCGTTGCTAAGAAAGTTGGTGTTCTCTCTTCATTTGACGATTGACGAATTATAGGAATAAACTTTTTGGTTCCTAAATCTTGGGCAAGTTGAGCCGTGACTATAAGCCTTTCGTATCCTACGCCTCCCTCACCTGCATTCGCTTTTCTTACATAGGCATCTGTGCATATCACAAGAACTCTATCAGAACCTTTAACTCCTTTTTCCATGAACAATGTTATGTCATCACCAGCCCCTAACTCCCATTGGTCGAGTATTACGTTAACTCCATTTTCAATTAGTTGGGTACTAAGTTTTAACACCCATTGTTTGTGTTCATCAGAATCGTGAGAATATGAGGCAAATACTGTTGGTGGTTCCATTATCTTCTTCCTGCGATTTTGAGTTGTTTTCTGGCATTTGTTGGGATATAATTCTATATCAATCGGACAAAAATATTATCACACATTTATACTCAAAAAAACAAGGAAAAGATCATGAAAAACTACACATTCATCCTCATACTACTACTCGCTACCACTGCCTGCGCAACCGCTGCAGACTATAGGGACGACGCAATCCGAACGCTACTACCCTTCGATGCTATTCCCGCCATCAGCGACCCACAATTTGTGTCAGCAAGTGAAGCAAAATTAGACGCGGATGCCCCCGTCATCGGCGTAACCTTTAACGATGAAAGCCATGCCTATTCGCTCTATCTGCTAAATGGACACGAGATCGTCAACGACATTGTGGGTGGACAGAAAATTGCAACGACGTGGTGACCGCTTTGTAAAACGGCCATCGTGTATAGCCGAGAACTTGACGGTAAGATTTATACTTTCGGGGTGAGTGGCAAATTGTGGCGGGACGCGCTGTTGATGTATGACCATCAGACCCGTTCCCTCTGGTCGCATATCACTGGGGAGGCGATACAGGGACCGCTCAAAGGCAAGCGGCTGAAGTCCCTCGCCTCCATGC
>JAPPMR010000872.1 GCA_028818995.1 Candidatus Poribacteria bacterium
GACTATCAGTTGCCAATGATATGTAACTTCTAAAAATATTTATCAAACTCACGTTTTATTATATACTTTATTATGTAAAGAGAACCTGCCTAACTTTAAACGATTCTCTTTTCATTTCGCATACCCTATGAGGAGCACCGCAGCAGGCAAAGAAGTTTCGGCAGACTTGTTGTATGCCCAATCTATGCTGCCAATATCAGCATCCGTTTCTAACTTATGATATGGCAAGTTCCATGCTTTGAGTGTCGGTTCAAGGAATGCAGCGACAGAGTCAACCCACTTACCTTCTGCATCGCGGTTGTGATACCCACGATATCCAATGAATACGACAACAGGCACTTGCATATTTATAACAGTACCACGGATTGCATCACCAGATTCCAAGAAGCCTGTATTTTGTATGATGATCACAGGTTTCTTGCCACCAACATATAATCCGGCTGCGATAGCGAATGCCTCACCTTCGCGGGTGACCGTGATAACTTCAATCTCCAATTCTTCACGCAAAAGTTCGTAAATTCGCGCGCTGCCATTGTCTGGCACACCAACGGCATGGGTAATATTATGTTTTTTCAATGCATCTACAATTTTCTGTGCTGATGCCACAAAGTGCTCCTGATTCATGCAATTGGGCAGGCACACAGACCTGCCCTTATGAAATTAACTCAATTCGGATGCTACATCAACTCTATTGTCTGCCTTCAACCAATGCGTCAACCACTGTCGGATCAGCAAGGGTTGAAGTATCACCGAGATCAGATATATCACCTTCTGCTATTTTTCGGAGAATACGCCTCATGATTTTACCGGATCGGGTTTTCGGCAAAGCAGGTGTAAACTGAATTTTATCTGGTGTAGCGATGGGACCAATATGTTGTCGTACTGCTTGTTTGATACCTGTTTCCACGTCATCAGAGGCAGATTCACCCGTCATCAGTGTGACATACGCATAGATTCCCTGCCCCTTGATGTCGTGTGTGTATCCAACGACAGCGGCTTCCGCAACAGCATCATGTTGTCCGATAGCACCTTCAACCTCAGCGGTTCCCAATCTATGTCCAGAGACATTCAACACATCATCTACACGCCCAGTAATCCAGTAATATCCATCTTCATCACGCAGCACGCCATCGCCTGTCATGTAATATCCGGGGAACCTACTAAAATAGACATCAATGAAACGTTCATGGTCGCCATACACTGTCCGCATGATGCCGGGCCAAGCAGTTTTAATGCAGAGATAACCGGTCGCAGGATTGCCTTCCACTTCGTTTCCTTCTTCATCCAAGATCACGGGTTCAATACCGAAGAACGGGAACGTCGCGGAACCTGGCTTCAGAGGCGTTACAGCGGGTAATGGCGCAATCAAAATTCCACCTGTTTCGGTCTGCCACCATGTATCAACAATCGGACACCGTTTGTCACCAACAATGTTGTAATACCACAACCATTCCGGTTCTTTAATCGGTTCACCGACTGTTCCAAGCAACCGAAGTGTAGACCTATCATATTTTTCTACCCACGTATCCCCTTCCTTCATCAAGGCACGCAAGGCTGTGGGTGCGGTATAGAAGAGATTAATTTTATGTTTCTCTACAACCTGCCAAAATCGTCCAAAATCTGGATAGTTCGGCACACCTTCAAACATTACGGTAATTGCCCGATTAGCCAGCGGACCGTAGATAATATAAGAATGTCCGGTAATCCAGCCTATATCAGCAGTGCACCAATACACATCGCCTTCATGGTAGTCAAAAATTTGCTGGTGTGTATAGGAGGTATACACCAGATAGCCACCTGTGGTATGCAAAACACCTTTCGGTTTTCCTGTTGACCCAGAGGTATAAAGTATAAAAAGCGGGTCTTCAGCATTCATTACTTCAGGTTCGCATTCGGAATCCGCGCTTGCCATTGCTTCGTGCCACCAAACATCGCGGGATGCGTCAAAGTCAACCGCATCACCTGTGCGTTTCACAACAACAACCCTTTCAATAGATGGGCAATCTGCTACTGCAGCATCGGCGTTTGCTTTCATTGGAATGTCGCTTCGGGTACCACGCATTGCTGTGTCTTGCGTTATCAAAAGTTTGCATGCAGAATCGTTAATCCGATCTCGTAGTGATTCTGCTGAAAACGCACCGAAAACGATGGAATGAACCGCACCAATCCTGGCACAAGCCAACATTGCAATTGCCAATTCTGGCACCATCTGCAAGTAAATACAGACACGGTCGCCTTTTTCAACACCTTGTGCTTTCAGGACGTTAGCGAACTTTTTGACCTCTGCAAGCAGTTCACTAAAACTAAATGTCTTATCTTCGGAAGGATCGTTGCCTTCCCAGATAACTGCTGTTTCATCACCATGTCCTGCTTCCACGTGCCGATCAAGACAGTTGTAACATGCGTTTAACGTACCGCCTTCAAACCATTTAATCTGTGCTTTAACAAAGTCATAATCCCGAACCGTCCCCCATTTTTGATACCACGTCAACCGTTCAGCAATTGTTGCCCAAAAACTTTCTGGATCCTGAATTGATTCAGCGTATCGTTCCTGATACGCTTCTAAACTGTTGACGTGAGCGTCCCCGATTGGATAGGCAGTCTCCTTTGGTGGAAAAATATTGTTAGCCATTTTATATTTTCATCTCCTCTAAAATCAATCTGCGGTTCTCAAAACGCTTCTACAAGTTGTATAGGACATATTTTATAGAAAAACAAGCAGCATGTCAACTGCAATTAGAGGATATTTTTATGAGAACGTGAGTTTAATGACTCTGAGCAATTCCGAAATTGCAAATAGACCTTGCGCTTTTCATAGAAAATCCAGTATAATTATTGTTCAATGGACTGGTTATTTTTCATTACATAGCGGGTATAGAACGATTGCCAATAGGAACAGACAACCAATAGAAATACAATATTACCGTTCCCAAAACGGCAGGCAACCTTTCACGGAATGGTTTGAATCCATTCGAGATAAAAATACGCAACAGAGAATTGACAAACGACTTGCGAGGCTTGAAGATGGCAATTTGGGTGATTGCC
>JAPPMR010000416.1 GCA_028818995.1 Candidatus Poribacteria bacterium
CAGCCGCGCTTATACGCGCCGCCAAACGCGCACACAAAATCGCGCACCAGACCGGCACCAAAGTTGTGGTCATGCGCGATGGCAAAGTCGTGGAAATTGACCCGGACCCTGAGATGTACAACGACATTTGAAGGGCGAGTATGTAAAAGACAAAGCCCACTTCAATTCTATCGAATCGTTGTGGGCACTGGTCAAGCGCGTATATGTCGGGATACACCACCACTGGAGCAAGAAGCACATGCCGTATGGGGGCAATATTTGTTGAAATCGGTCTCTTGTTTTTTACGTGCCGTTCAAAGTGCCTAAATAGGTTACTATGCTGACTGTTACACCAATACCGATAAGAATTATCGTTACGAGTTTAGTCACGAAGTCTCGCCTGTCTCTGGTGTCATCTTTTATTTCTTTTTTATACTCTTTAATGGCTCCTTCTTTTGTTTGAATATCTCTGACTGTTTTTTCTACCTCATCAATTTTATCGCCCATTTTGTCAACTTTATCTTCAAGTCGGCGCAGCCCCTCCATAATCCAATTCAAAGGCCCCAATTTGTCGCCATCATCTTTGGGCAAGGCATTTGATTCGTTGGGTATTGTGGAGTCATTTTCATTATCAGGCATCATAAACCTCTAACCATTCCCAAAGGCTTTTCTTGGCATAACCAAAATGGCTACTAACACGCATAACCACACCAGAGCCTATCTTGGAGTCCTCTTTACCATATCCGAGTTTATTGCTTAATTCTCGCGCTGTCCCCTCATAGGTTAAAAAATAAATGTCCGGGGCATGTTCGTCATACACATGAACAGGGGGAAGCAAAGCCGCACTGTCTCGGTTTAATAATTTTTGCACCTCTTCCTTTAATGCCAAAGATTCATCTTCGGTAAGGTGCACGGGCACAATAGCATAAAGCATTTTAATAATCCTTTAGTTACTTGACTTTATGGCAGTAACTTTTTTGAAAATATACGTACGTGAACAGACACGGGCAACCCAAAAGGACCATGGTCACGTACCTTTTTTGTGCTATTTTCTCCACGTACAGAGCCAGACGTACCCGTTCACCTATACTACTTTCCTAGCAAGACCAAAGCAAATATCAGGCCAATGTCACAGCATCGCGTGACAAATTGTATAGACAGCAATCAAATACCCTTATTTTGTTTTCAATATGCTGTATCGCGCCCTTTTTTTAACTTGAATTGACGGATCGCCTGTTTGGCGCAGGACAATCTTGGATGCGAAAGTGTACATTTTGAGCGATGAATGGGCGGTCATGTGAAAGATATGTACTGCTTGCCCATTTTTTCGTCGCGATGTTGCTTGTGTAACAGCATTGAGTTATCTTTTGCTTTCGCACTCATACGAGCCGCCAAACGCGCACATCTAATCGCACCAGACCTATACCAATATAGATGTGCAAAGGTGGCACTATTTCGCATGATTCGCTACATTTATTGTATAGTGGTGTTTCAACGAAATCTTCGGACCAATAAGGTCGGCAACCGCGATGACGGAAACTAAAAAACAAACAAAGATATTTACCGTAGGACACTCGACGCATGAGTTTGAGGATTTCGTCTCCATCCTGAAACAACATGGCGTGGATGCCATTGCAGACGTGAGGTCTGTTCCATACAGCCGCTGGCAACCGCAATTCAATCGCGAAGACCTGGCGGAGACCCTGAAAGCCCGGGGTATTGCCTATGTTTTCCTCGGCGAGGAACTTGGCGCACGCAGTGACGATCCACAATGTTACGAGAACGGCCGTGTGCAGTATCGTGCGCTCGCCGAAACCCCTCTGTTTCAATCCGGAATAAAGCGCGTCCAAGATGGGAGCAGGCACAGGCGTATTGCCTTGATGTGTGCGGAAAAGGACCCCCTGGATTGCCATCGGACAATTCTTGTGACTCGCGAATTGGTGGCAAACGGAGTAGATGTTGCACACATTCTTGAGAATGGATCGCTGGAACCACACGATGAGACGATGAAACGCCTGTCTGGGCAGTTGCGATTACCAGCACAGGATCTGTTTCTTACCCCTGAAGAATTAGAGAACCGGGCATACGCAGAGCAGGAACGGCGCATTGCGTATGTTGAGGAGGAGGCTGCAAAATGAAAATTTTCACCATTGGTTTCACCAAAAAAAGCGCAGAACAGTTCTTCGACAGCTTGCAAACAGCGGGCGTCAAGCGGGTCGTTGACGTACGACTCAATAACGTATCCCAATTGTCTGGATTCGCGAAAAAGAATGATCTTGAGTACTTTCTAAAACAGATTTGCGGCATGGATTACACGCATCTACCGAACCTGGCACCGACAAAGGGCATATTGGACGCCTACAAGAAAAAACGCGGTAGTTGGGAGACCTATAAACGCGACTTTATCGATCTTATGGCCGCCCGGAAAATAGAAAACGTGATTGAGCAAGAAACCCTTGAAGATGCGTGCCTGCTGTGCAGCGAGGACAAACCCCATTACTGCCACAGACGTCTGGTGGCCGAGTATCTCCGAGAATACTGGGGGAATGTTGAAATTGAGCATCTGGGGTAGGAGGGAGAAGCGGTCACTGGCAGAATTATTGCCTCGTGGAAAAAGGAGGATATATGAAAACTCAAAAATTGAAAGTCTGGAGATGGACATCAACGGGATTTCGAAGAGCAGATGGTGCTTCGGTTATCGCAGAAGGGCAGACGACTACTTATGCGACATCGGCGGGATGGCGTTTTCAAAACCGATCTGAAATGATTGCAGCAATAAAAGAAGGATTGCCAGTAGCGACATTTGACGCATTAAAAAATGCCCTGGGCATTTCTGAACAAGCTCTGGCTTCTGTGACTAAAATTGCGGTACATACACTGACACATCGTAAAAAAGAGGGACGGTTGCATATCGATGAATCGGAACGACTACTGCGTATTGGTCTGCTGTATGATCGGGCTGTCGAGGTTCTGGGAGGACAGGAAGTTGCTCGTCAATGGTTTGTAACGCCATTAACTGCTCTTGGCAGCGTTTCTCCACTGGATTATGCAGATACAGAATTAGG
>JAPPMR010000995.1 GCA_028818995.1 Candidatus Poribacteria bacterium
GCATGTTCTATCTGGGTCACTGTGATCATAGTCATTTTGAACGCCGCTCGAAATTTTATTTTTTCAAGCCATTGTGCAGAAAGGAGTTCTGCCAAATCTGACACAACAGGATCTAGCCATGTTAGATTATTAATGAGACAAGTTGTAATGAGTGTATGTGCATGAAAAAGGTTTTCTGGACTCGTTTCGATGCTATGAACAATCTTTAATGCTGCTGCGAGTCGATTTTCATATTTATTGTCTTGTGTTTTCATTGCTAATAGAGCGTTGTTTTGACTTCCGTCCAAGATTGATTCAATCAAATCAAGCGCAATGATCGTATTTTCTTTTATAGGGAGTTCTGACGAGTTCGTCCGCCATATAGCCAAAATTTCGCGCGTATCTGCCCCTGTTGGTAATTGCACAAGAAGGGATGCTACCAACATAATAGTAATGCTCTCAACAGAATCGAAGTTAGGTACACCGGTGATAGGTAAGGAATCAGTTTCCGCGACTCCAATTCCTTGCCCGCTTTGGATGTGTTTCTGTATTGAGTCACATACATTCGCTAATTGATGTATCCGTTCCGGTAATTCATCAAAGGTTTTGTTTCTAAAATCATGTTGTATTTTAAGGAGGAAAAGTGAACTGATTGATACTATATCTGCATCTTGATCTGTGATCTGCAATACACGATCTACAATTTTTGTTCCATGTCCAAATTTATACTCAAGTTTTGCTAGAGTAGACCATGCATATCCTATTGGGAAATCGGGTAAGTTTAGAACCTCTTCATTTGTTTCTGGATTGCTGCAGAAACCTACAGGCGGTTCTTCGGATTCTGAAGTATAATTTTCGTTCTCGTGATATGCTACCCACCCTATGGAACCCATTAAGCGTTTCTTCAAAGTAAAGTACGTGAGATTTGTATTGTCTTGGGGAATCATTTCAAAATTTTGCAACGCCAGATGCAGCAGCTTTATGCAGTTCAACATATTACCTGCTTTAAAGTGGGCAAATCCTGCATCAGCATACAAACCGATATATCTTTCAGTATTCTCAATCTTTTGGATTTTCTTTCCCCCTTCTTCGAGGAAGGTAGCTGCCTTTTCCCAATCATCCAATGACGCGGCACAGATAGCGGCTCGACGATACTCCTCTAAAGGTCCAATGTTTAATTGTTCTGAAGGTGGATTCCATTCAGGAAGAATACGCTCGTAAATATTGAGTGCTTCGCTGTAATGTTCATGGCGGAAATATACCATTGCTCGCTCTTCTTCTATTACAGGTAACCTTCCCACTTCTGACGCAATATCTTGAAGAACTTTATAGGCAGTATCTGGATCGTTCAATTTTTCGTCATGAATGATGGCTTTTCCTCTTACTGCAGCAGCAGCGATGTGGGGGTAACCCCAGGCAATGGTTTTCTCAATTACTTTGTCAAAAACTTCAAGGCATCTTGTCCAATCGGGGTTTTCAAGATTTGCTTCCGACAGCCATACGCCATTAATCAAAATCTGGCAATCAATACTTTCATTTTCAAAATCAGTGAATAATAAAGTCCGATCCTTTGGATCAAGCTCATCCAATGCATCAATAAGGTCATCAAGGAATTGCGCATAAATAGGACTACGGGCATAGACAAAACTAAATAAAATGCTGAAAATGCTGGATTTACCAGTTTTATGTTCTTCCAATTGTGCCATGGAATTGCGATATGTTTCCCAGACATCTTTATGATTTTCTCTAATATCAATAATTTCTTTGAGGTAGCCTATCATCTGCTTGACAGGAAGTGAAACTTGGTTATATCTCAATACCTGCGTCGCCAGCATTAGACGGGTCTGCAGATATGACTGATGTGGTTCGTGTGGTTTGGTTTCTTTATCCCAAATTTCAAGTATCTTCGGTGCAAACTCCGGTTCTACTTCAACAGCAAGGCGATGTTGCAATGATCGAAAGCAATAATTTGCAAAGGTATCTCCAGGAAACAATTCTTTGGATGGATTAGTTTTAATGTGTGTGACCCACGAAAGGACTTGGCTGACCATTTTCCAATTATCGTCTGAAGCGGTCATCAATGACGCGGTGACAGCAATAACTCCCTTTTTATTCATACCATGTATACTATGTAAGAGGACAGACTCGGCTTCTATTATGGTTAAATTGTTTGCTTTGAGGATTGCATTAGCAACCTGAGCATGAAGGGCATTTATCTTGCTCTTAGGCCAAACCTCATTGGCTGCGTTCTTTAATAAAGGAGAAATTGTGTAGTAGTTTTCGCTAACTTGGTCTATCCATGGCCCGACCAGTTGACTGAAAATATCCCCTGGATAAGGTATAGATTCCGGTATCTCACCAATATTACGCACGTAATCTTTTCTGAATTCAGTAACCATTAGGCTGAGTCTATAGAGTAATTCTTTGTGATTTTCTGGGATGTTTGTAAGCAATTGTCTTGCAGCTTCACGATCCTCTATCACCTCTATTGGTGTTTGCAACATACGTTCAATTGTATCCGGTTGTTGCCAGTTTTCCTCTCGTAATTTAGCCATTCGGGTGTATACGAGTCTTGGGTGTCCGCCTGTATGTGCTTGAATCCATTTTGCCCAAATTTTTGCGGCATTAGTCGGACAATCCATTTCTACTGCAAATTGCTCAATTTCAGATATAGTAAAGTAAGGAGCAGGGGTCACTACTGACGATGGCAAACCAAGACTGTGGATGAGATTAGGAGGGGGTTTATGTTGACTTGTGATCAACAGATTAGCCCCACGTTCCAATACTCTGTAAGCCACGATTCCCAAGTCTTCTTCATACTCTTGCAACTCTTGCGGTTGTAAGTTCAAGTCATCAATGACGACGTTCACTTGTGCGGATTCATGACTTACTGTATTAGCAAGTTTCTTTAAAATTATCGGAACTTGGGCTAAATCTACATTTGTCAATTTTAGCCAAAACCATTTGCCTTCTATAGCGTTTGCAGTCAAATTTGCTAGTGTTGTTTTCCCCTTGTCCACTCCGCCTTGGATTATGGCTATACCTTCTGATTGGAGTTTATCTT
>JAPPMR010000741.1 GCA_028818995.1 Candidatus Poribacteria bacterium
TTCAGTGCCTGCTGAAAAATTGGAAAATCAACAATTTATTATTTAATATTGCTTAGTTTGTGCTTATGAGTCCGCAAACTGAGAGTTTGCTCTACGATATTTCACGAATAACGAACTGTTTTCTATTAAAAGATGCGTTAATCCCACAACCTTACGCTAAAATACCTTTCACCAAGGTCATTAAACACTGTAACGATAACACCTTCCTGTATCTGTTGTGCGAGTTTGTATGCACCGTAAAGATACCCGCCAGATGATTGCCCAACAAACCAACCTTGCTGTGCAAGACGGGTACACATCTCGTGAGCGTTTTCAATAGAGGCAGGAATTCGGACATCAATAACGGTCTCATCAAGAATTTCTGGCACAATGTCATCAGGGTCTCCAAGGGGTTTTAACCCTTCAATTCCAGGGAACACCTCCGGCGCAATAGAACATACCTGTATATCGGGATTGTATTCTTTGAGTCGTCTTCCTACGCCTGTAATAGTGCCGCCTGTGCCAACGCCCGCGACAAAATGCGTCAGTTTACCATCTGTCTGCTCCAAGATTTCTACACCTGTTGTATCGTAATGGGCACGCCAGTTATTTTCGTTTTCGTATTGGGATTTGAAGAAATACTTGTCCGGTTGTGCTTCATATCTACGATCTACCTCTCGCAACGCTTCATCGTAGCCGAGGAGTGCATCGGTATAGATAATCTGAGCACCGTGTGAACTGATACGTTTTATTCGTTCTTCACTGGCATTGTCAGGGATCACGAGTTCAACTTTATATCCGAGTGCTGCACCAATCATTGCATAAGCGATCCCCGCATTACCCGATGTAGAATCCAATATAACTTTTTCACGTGTGAGTTCGCCTGAAGCAATCGCCTCAGTTAACATCCGTAAAACTGGTCGGTCTTTGATAGAACCACCAGGGTTGTACGTTTCCACTTTCGCGTAGATTTGGACATTCGGGAATTCATTAGCAAAAATATCAATTTTAGCAAGGGGGGTTTGTCCAATCAGTTGAAGTAGTGGATAGTCTGATAAATTCACTGTTGAACCAGTTTGGGAACTCATGTAGCGTTATGTACCCTACCTTTTATTATTTCAACCCGCTATCAGGAAGTTGCGAGTCGTTCACATATTAACCGTTTTATGTAAGATTTCGCGGCATCTTCTGTTAATTCTTCATCAAGGATAGGTTTAACCTCAAATTCTGCGAGTCTCACTGTCGGA
The DNA here is from genome assembly GCA_028818995.1 of Candidatus Poribacteria bacterium. The sequence continues at coordinate 1,227 of JAPPMR010000741.1, forward strand.
TTAAGTCCGTGTCGTGGTGGCAACCAATCCCGGAACGTATCAAAGAAAGCGCGTTGTGCTGCACGACCGTTTACGTAAGGAAAATCTGCGGTAACGCGACGAAATCTATCAGGTCCCTTTGCAAGTGCTTCAGTGTGATACTGCTGACAAAACTTTAGGTATTTTTCTGGCGCATAAGCCAGCGGTATATTCTCTGGATAAAACCTAAATGTCTGTTCTCGGTACCGGGTGAAGTGCTGCAGCTCATCAAACTCAAAGATAAAGTTGTAGGGTTCTGGAAAATAGGCATCCGGTGTTAGAAATCCGTCTGCTTTCGTTGATGTGCCCTCCCAGTCTCCCCCAAATTCATCGTAAAGTTCCATTAGTATATCGTAATAATCACCAAAATGCTCACGACTCGGTTTGTTACGAAGCCAATCGAACTGCGCGCGTCTTTCTGCTGTAGTGTCTAAAGCCTCTTCCACAAGTGCGATGATACCGACTTCTAACCGCATAAACGGAAAAAACCGACTCTGTCTAAACAGATTCGGTTTCTAAATCTTTTAAGGAACGTTCAGCTAAAGGTGCTGTTAAGCTTGCAAGGTAGTCTCTGTCGCGTTGTAAAGCCTCTAATTTGTTATCACCGTGAACAAATTCTACCTGAATGTAACCATCATAACCAGCACCACTGAGAGTCTCAACGACCTTACTATAGTCAACAACACCCTCCGCGATTGCACATGCTTTTCCATTTTCGTCAAAGTTTTGCGCATGCACGTTCACAACATGAGGCGCGAGACGTTGTGCAGCCGTATGGGGTTCATCTGCGTCATATCGAGCAAGCGGCTGGTAGTAAGTTTTCAGAGAGGGTTGATTCGTAGTCTCAATTACCTCTAAGATGCTATCTACTGTGTCAGTCAGATGGTTATTGTGCATCTCCATGCCCAATTTGATGCTTCGGAAATTCGCCCACTGTGCTAATGTGACCAACCGAAAAAGGATAAGTCGTTTATCTGCAGGAGCAATGGATTTTGAAGGACCTCCACCTGACCAGATTCTAATCAGATCAGTGCCGAGTTGGTGTGCAATTTTAAACGCTTCCTCTAAATGCTTTTGGTGGAAAGTCATCAAAGGATCAACGTAGGACCCAAAAGCAGAAATTTCTAATCTTTTTTGTTGTGCTAAATCTCGAATTTTTTCGATATACGCTTTATCATATTCCGCTGGCATGTGCGGGGGTTTGCCCCAAACTTCTACGCCATCAAACCCGTTATCTGCCGCGATATCAATAACCTCTTCCAATGGTTTATCTTGAAAAGCGATGGAGCATAAACCTAATTTCATTGTTTTATCCCCATTTGTGTATTTTTATATAGATAGGATACCATAATTAAAGTGAGATTGCAAACAAAGTTTGTTGTTGGGTATGTAAAGTTTTTGGCACAGAGGCACAAACTTTTGTTCTCTTTAGTCCCGTAGGGACGGAATGTTTATAGAAAATGTTGTTCACCCTTTTGAGTTCCGTAGGAACGGCATAAAAAATAAACATATCGTCCCTAATGAAGTTTAAATAAATATTTCGGTAAGGGGCGAGGTTAGGAAACCTCGCCAGCAGAGATGTACACCTGCTGCTGGCGAGGTTTCCTAACCTCGCTAAATTACCCAATTTATTTGTTAAACTTCATACGGGACTAAAGAAGTTATCAACTCATGATAAAACTAACAAAACGCCAATAATTGTGAAACAATATTGGACAAATAGTTATTTAGCACAACTCGTAAGTTTAAATAAATATTTCGGTAAGGGGCGAGGTTAGGAAGCAATCAACGGTATG
>JAPPMR010000373.1 GCA_028818995.1 Candidatus Poribacteria bacterium
GACATGGGATATAGTTCATTCATGGTCACCTGATAATTTTGCCCCGCGTAACTTGGTGTTGACTGAACAAGCGTTTTGGGTGAGTCTTAACAGGGGGATTTTCCGTTCTGAAGATAAAGGAAAGACATGGCAAGAGGTAGACGTTGAACTATTTAGGGGTTCCATTTTCTTTATAGCGATGCAAAACACAGTATTTGCTGGATCATACACCGGACTCTATCATTGGAACACCGGTAGCTGGGAACGTGTAGAATTGCCTGAACCTGAGGCATTAATAGTCTACAAAGCTACAGCCACCAAAGATCGCTTGTATATATTGGCATTCTTAGGTTATGAGTTTTATGATGATAAAGCAGTCCGGGAGGGGCGACAACGGACGTGGTGGATATTCCGCTCAGATGATTTGGGAAATTCGTGGAAAGATATTACACCGACAAATGCTTGGCCTCTAAAAGCCGAGGCTCCAGAAATCCAACTTGTTGCTGCTGGTGAAACAATCATGTTGATGGGTCGGGGTATTGTGCGTTCTACCGATGCAGGAGATACTTGGTTGCCCCCACAAGCACCTCACACTCTCCCAACAGAAATTAAGCATTATTGGCCTTCTGTGGCATTAAATGAGCATGTATTTTACGCTATAGGAAAAGGTTTACACCGTACCACTGATGGTGGGAAATCATGGAGCAAGGTAAATATCACTCCGAATAGGAGATGGTTTGGAATACAAAACTTACTTGTATATAAGCGGAACGAAAGAATGAAAAACCTGCATCCGATTGTTTTTGGGACAGCTGGATCAACGATTGTAAAATCTGCTGACAAGGACAAGTCTTGGAAGCGTATTCAGTTACAAATACCTATGGATACTCCTGTAAGAGAAGACCAACCCTGGATAACGCAGATAGCCAGTTCTGACGGTGTTATCTATGCCAAGAGTAGTAGTCATTACCCAATCGGAGAATTACGTTACTATCGCGTATCTGAAGATGGGAACAAGTTATTACCAATTCAAGGCATGCCTACATTCGACTCAAGGGAATTAAAAGACTATTTACGCAAGTCTCAAAATCTCTCCATTGAGGCGTTACAGAAAGACTTTTCTGGAGCGACCCAATTCTTTAAAGGGCTGCTCCAAGGAACTCCTCGGACGCAGGAATTATTAATCAATAACGGGCTTGGGGGACCGTTTGCAGTCAGTGATGGTAGATTCTATATGGAGTATAATTTTAAACTCTTCCGTTGGGAACTGGGAGATACAGAATGGCAGGACATCGGACAAGAAGAAACTTCGAACAGAACATGGCCAGATCTCAAACTTGCAGTATCAGGGGACACTGTTTACGTCGGGAAGCGGGATGGACACCTTGTGGTATCGTTTGATAGGGGAAATAATTGGATTGATCTCACCCCAGCGCTGCCATTTCCTGTTATAATGTTTAAAAAGATTATAACTGCTGGCTCTACCGTGTATGTCGCAACGAACGCAGGTACCCTTACATCAGACAATGGGAGAAATTGGAGAGTCGTCACTGATGCGGAGGGAGCAAATCTTATCATGGAAGAATTGGCTGTTGATGGCACAATGCTTTATGGCATCACACAAAAAACAGGTGTCTATCGCTTGGGGCGTGATAGTGGTACTTGGGAACAGATTGTCACAGAGATCCCGGAAAACGCAAAGATGAATATAGCGTCTAACGGAACTTCTCTCGCTGTTCATGGGAACACTTTATACCTTGGCACACAAGTTGCGGGTATGCTTCATTTTAACTTTGAAGAATGACGTGGTAAAACCTATAATCACTGCAAAGCCTACCTATAAGTGTGCTTGTAAGCACACTTATAGGTAGACATCTACATGCCTTTATATTTACCACAAATATCCTACCAACCAACCCACACATCTTGACAAACCCTCCCGATTTGATAAAATAACGTGAGCTCGGATAAGCAATTTTGGAAACGATAGGAGCGGTTTCCTAACTGCTCCGTGTAGAACACAAAACGTTCTGCCTTTGCTGAGATAAACCTTGTTCGGTTGGAAAACCGAACCTACCGTGGTTGTGAGAATGAAATTCAAAGCATGAAGAACTCTATCTCTTATACCGAACTCACGTCAAAATAGTATTTCACTGTTTCCAACCATCCAATCTGTAAACATGCAGAATTATGCACCAGTTTTCCTCCCAACATGCGTCACTATAGCGCGATCGGAGGTGATTTCATGAAAACTACTGATGTTGAGCTCATCAACCGTATTATTAATGGCGATGATACTGCCTTCACCGAACTTGTAGAAAAGTACCAAAAACCGGTTCACGCGCTTGTGTGGCGTAAAATTGGAGATTTTCACATCGCTGAGGAAATTACACAGGATACATTCCTAAAGGCATATCAAGGATTAGCTACACTGAAAAAGCCGCAGAGTTTTGCCAGTTGGCTTTATGTGATTGCGGCTAACAATTGTAGTACGTGGCTACGTAAAAAGCGTGTTTCGACGCAGCCGCTGGAAGATACAAGCAACTCACAGTTTGGAAAAGCGACGTACTCGCAATATGTGATTGAAGAAAACGAGCGGACAGCGGTAGAAGCACAACGCGAAGTCGTCAAGAAGTTACTTGCGAAACTTCCAGAGAGTGAACGTACGATTATCACACTACATTACTTCAGTGAGATGTCTAGTGCAGAGATCGGCGCGTTTTTAGGTGTATCGGCAAATACAATTCGGAGTCGCCTCCGCCGTGCACAACAACGTTTACAAAAGGAGGAAACAATGATTAGAGAAGCGCTCGACTATTTTCAAATTTCACCGAACTTAACTAACAACATCATGCGAGAAGTGACACGACTTAAACCCGCTGCACCTTCTGGCAGCAAACCGCTTGTGCCTTGGGCAATTACTGCTTCAAGCGTCGTTTTGATTGTATTAATGCTTGGCATAGGCAGTCAACACTTGGCTTTTTTCCAGAAACCTTATAGTTTTGATGCGCAAGCTGAAACAACAGTTGAACTTGTTGATACTCCTATTGTGTTAAATAT
>JAPPMR010000344.1 GCA_028818995.1 Candidatus Poribacteria bacterium
ATCGGGTCAGTTTTTCACAAATGTTTCCATATCCCGGCACCCTTGATGCAGCTGGCGAGGTCGTCAAAAAGGCAATTGAGATTGAAAGCGTAAAGCACGAGCAGGTGATACGAGATCTCATTGTTGGGTTAAAACTGAGTTACCACGAGTTGGCATATCTCCAACGCGCTGTCGAACTGACACGGCAAAATCACGAACTGGTAACCTCTATTCTCATGATTGCGACTACACGTTATGCAGAAGGAAAGGTAGCACTCAATGATGTGTTGAAAGCGCAAAGTCAACTCGCGCAGTTGGAATACGATCTCGTGCTGCTGGAAGAATTGCAGCGCGTTGAACAGGCAAACATCAAGGGTATCCTATCTGTTCCTTCAACAACCCCGTTTGGGGGGACAGTGCCTGTTCCATACGAGCCGTTCAATGTGACGTTAGCCGATGTGGAAAAACAGGCATTAGCAAAACGACAAGAGTTGCGAATTGCAGAGTTAACCATCCAAAAAGCCACTGAGGGGATTGCTCTTGCAGAACTTCAAACTAAACCCATGCTTAAGTTTGACTTAATGACGATAGAAACGGGTAAAGCCTTGATGTTTGATACACCCGGCAGCGGTAAAAACCCGTTTAGCATCGGTGTCGGTGTGACAATTCCGTGGTCAAGTTTGAAGAACAGCAGCAAAGTTCGCGAAGCTCAGCAAAATCGTGAGGTTGTCACAGCGAGCAAGCGCACCTTGGAGGACGAAACGAAGGTTGCCCTCCAGAAAATTTATTTTCGGCTTGAAAACGCGCGACGACTTATTGAACTCTATGAAACGACACTTATTCCACAAGCCGGTGCTGCTATTGAAATTGCTGAGACATGGCATCAGGAAGGACCCAAGAGCATTACAGGATTTCTTGAGACGCAGAGTGTTTGGTTGAATTTTAATCTTGCTCGCTTGCGTGCGATTACAGACTATCAACAAAATATAGCTCGGTTAGAGCAGCTTGTTGGGGGAAAGATCGATGATTCACAAACTGAGCAATAAAGACAAATGTCCTTTTCACTATCGAAAGTGTCCTGTTACCTTATACATCAGTCTCATAATATTCACTGTTTTGGTAGGTGGGTGTGCGAGTCGCCGACTGGAGACGTACCAAGAGTTGCGTAACACTGAGGTCCAACAGCCAGTATATTACTATACTGAAGTCGAAAAAAAGATTACCAATACTGAAAGCAATTTAATCGTGGAACCAGACCCATATCTCAATGAGATTGAAGCGAAGGTGTTGAAATATCAGAAACAGTGGCAAGCGCAATTGGAAAGTGAAACACCGATGCCGAATCTCTTTTACGATCTTTCAACAGACACCATGAAAGCCTATCGGGAATTGGCAGCATCCCCTGAAGAAGCAAGAGCCCAGCTTGCTGAACCTATTGGGTTGGAACTCTTAGTGGCACTCGGATACGAATGGAGTCCAGGGTTGAAAGCTGCCCGTGAAAAGATTCGGGCGGTACTGGAGCAATATCCGCAAGCCGTCTACTTGGAAAATGTATTGCGTCAGTATAACGCTTTCACAAAGCAACTTAATACGAAAGTCGGACCGATGACCCATAAAGAGATGATGGCAATGAAATTTCCGTTCCCAGGGACCTTAGCGTTGAAAGGACAGGTCATCACTGAAGATGTGCTAATCGCCCAAAAAGAGTTTGAAATCACCCTGCGAGATTTGGTGACCGAAATCAAGTTGGCTTACTACGATTATCTTTTTGTCACTGAGGCAACCCGTATTAACGAGGAAAATCAGAAATTGCTACAGCAGATGATTGCCATTGCACAAGCGAAGTTTCGTGTCGGACAAGGCAAATATTCAAACGTCATTATGGCACAAGTGGAATTATCGAAGTTGGCAAATGTGATTATTACGCTTGAACAACAGCGGGAAACTATCATTGCGCGTCTTAATACGTTATTGAACATTTCAGCAGATTTCCCGTTAGGAATTCCTGTGCCTGTTGAAGAGGAACGGGTTATCTCTACTTTGGCTGAATTGTATGAGTTAGCAGTTCGGAAACGTCAAGAAATCCAAAAACAGAAGTTGGCAATCAGTAAAATGGCTTTGGTTGTGGAGATGGCAAAACAGATGACCTATCCTGACCCAACCCTCGGAGCAAGCTACTTGGAAAACCGGAGCATGCCGGACTTGACACACACGAAAAAAATGCCGATGACTTTTATGACGCAACGCACATTAAATCCAAGAAATACAGCATGGTTTGAACACCGAAATTCGTACATCCACGAAATGGATGTAAAAATTGAAGCAATGGAGCATAAAATTGAAGAACTTGAGAGTAATCTCCGCTTTGTTGTAAAAAAACATCATTTTGGAATGGAGACAGCAAATCGGAGTATCCGCCTCTATCGCCAGACGCTGCTTCCGCAAGCACAGCAGGCGTTGGATGCTGCGAATACAGCCTATCAAGCCGCACAAATTGACTTTTTGAGTTTTCTTGATGCCCAACGCACTTTGTTAAATTTAAGAATTGAAGAGCAGCGAGCATTGCGCGATTATCACCAACATCTCACGCAGTTAGAACAGGCAGTTGGCATGATATTGCCCAAGCAGCCATTGACCCAAGAATAGCTTTTCCTATATAAAGGCAAGCAATACAAGGAGTTCACAAAATGCCTAAAAATTTCTGCCTCGCAATTACATTGATGGTTACTGTGCTATTCATATTCGGTTGTGGTCAGCAAGAGAAAACTGAAATGGAACAGCATGTTAGTGAAAGACGTGAAACAGTACCAGAGAACACACCCGACATGAAGGAACACGTCGGTCATACACCAACTGAAAAAAGTGAAATGACATCGGAGGACATGTCAGGTATGAATGAACACGCTGACCATGCATCAATGGTAGCATCCTCAGATGCAGCAAAAACGATTCGGTATTGGACTTGTGTTATGCACCCGACAGTCAAAATGCCGGAACCTGGTAGTTGTCCGGTTTGTAAGATGGATCTAATTCCTATCTACGAGGGGTCAGGAT
>JAPPMR010000166.1 GCA_028818995.1 Candidatus Poribacteria bacterium
CTCAACTGGAAGAAGCATCCGAATAATCCCGTCATGCCGAATGTTGAGACCAATGCCTACGAGCAGCCCTATAATGTCTTTGACCCGTGTATCTGGAAAGAAGAGGATGGGTATTATTCTATTTCAGGAACATCAGCCAACGGCTGGATCCGTGAGCGACGTAGATCTGCCTCTCACCTCTTTTACTCAAAAGACTTAACGTACTGGAAATATCTCCATCCGCTGCTGATTGACGATGTGTTCTGCGATCTCGGTGAAGATGGGGCGGTGCCTAATTTCCTGCCTATCGGAAACGGTAAGCATATCTTACTTCTCTTCAGTCATAAACGTTCAGCGCGCTATTACATCGGTGAATACGATCGCGGTACCCACAAATTTACGCCTGAATATCACGGCAGAATCAACCATGGCACCTTCGGTGGTGGGATGGTCTCCTGTCCCTCCGCGACGATAGATTCTCGCGGTCGTCTCATCGCCATCTTAAACTGCTCGGACGGAAGGCAGAACGAACAAGCCGCGTCGGGTCTGTGTATGACCCTCCCATGGCACCTCACGCTGAAAGCGGACAACGTGCTGGCGATAGAACCGGTTGAGGAGATAAAAAGTCTGCGAAATACGCATACCCGCCTCACGGACATCGCTTTGTCAGCCAATGAGGAATGTATACTTGATGAGGTAAAAGGCAAAGCAATTGAGATTGACCTGACCTTAGAGATGGGAACTGCACGGGAAGCGGGGTTATATGTCTTCCGATCACCAAACGGGAATGAGCGGACAAAAATCTCTATCTACAACCACAGACACGGTAAAACGAACGATACGCTACAAATTGACACCTCCTATTCCTCTTTACGTACAGACCTTGTCGGTAAACCTCCTGAGACTGCGCCATTCCGTTTAAGTGGCGACGGTAAAGTCCGACTCCGTATTTTCCTTGACCGTAGCCTCATTGAGGTCTTCGCCGATAACGGAGAATGCTTTCCAGAATGGGCGTTTCCGAGAAAGGGTATTGACAAACTGTTCCCGCTGTTTTCACGACAGTGCGCTGTTGCACGCGCCTATCCCCTGCAAGAGGAGAGTAACGGCATTTCGCTTTTCGCCATCGGCGGCGAGGCAAAGGTTGTTTCGATGGATGTGTGGCAGATGCGTTCAATCTGGCAAGAGTTAAAGTATCGGGAAGGTCAATAAACCCTTCACAATAGAAAACAACCGGATAAATCACTTCTACAGTTTTCAAGAATGATGGTCAGTTCAATAGGATTCACATCAATGGATAGTGCGCCTGCCTTATTTGGGTTAAATCAATCTAACACAAACAAGGACTTCAGCCAAGCTAAAGCATGGGGAAAGAACAGCTTTAATAACTGTTTCCCTATTGCCTTATTATGTTATATGCAAAGTCAAAAGATCGCTCCTGTTTACTTGGCTTTAGATGGGAATTGGAATGTCATTCCTGAGAAAATTGATGTGAATTCTGTATTTGGGCATGCGTATGACTCTGAAGATATTTACTTTGCCTTCGAGTATACTTATGGACAAAATCAGCAATTTGTTAAAGGGACTTTACCTCGTATTGATTTAGTGGTAATGGATAATTCTAATTCTGAAAGTCCTTGGCTACGGGCATTGGAAATTAAATTGACAGCTTTGCCTGATAATTCAACCTGTGGTTTTTCTGAAGAAGAGTACGGGTGTGAACTTGTGGTGCGTCCCAATACGATTATCCATTTAACACTTGAGATTGTTAGTCAGTACGCCGAACATCGGACCGAACTTTTAGGCAGTCTAAGCCCTATTTTTCAGAATAACTTTGACTGGGAATCAGAAGATAGCATGCTAGAGAAAATACCCCATATTACCCAAACTATCAAAACTCTGTTACTTGCGAAAATAGACGATCAGACTCCATTAGTTATACAACCTATTTGGAAAACTATTGGGAAATCCTCTCGACTTCATGAGAACTGCTTAGATGTTTTCGTTTGGAGTACATTTGCTTTTACGAAACTGCTTTTAGATACAGTTGAACAAGGACGTGCCAGAGAATTTTCACGAGCGAAGCGAGCAGTTTTATGGATTGTGAAGATGCTATCTGATTTTGCTACAGATGGAAAAATTGACCCGCAGACCGTTAGTGTCGGATTTACGAGACAAACAGATAAAGCCTTTGCATTGAGTGGAAGAAAGACTCATCCTTATATGTCTTGTGCAGAACTTTTACGGCCAAGGATTAGAAAAACCCAAATCAAAAACATCATCTTGGGACAGGGAGAAAAATTGCTAAGTCCAGAAAGGCGATTTGATGCGATTCTAGTTAATTCTCCCGAACTTTTTACGTAAAAAGTAGGAAAAACAAATGTCTATGAAATTCATTGATATCTTCGCCGGATGTGGTGGCATGACACTCGGATTCCAAAACGCAGGATTTGAGGCAGTTGCTGCTTTTGATAATTGGGAACCGGCAATCAAGGTCTATCGTGCTAAATTTGCACATAACATACACAAACTTGATCTTGGCAATTGGCAAGAAAGCTTAAGGACGTTAAACGCATATCAGTTTGACATGATATTGGAGGTCCACCCTGTCAGGATTTTTCGCATGCAGGTAAACGGAACGAGGAGTTAGGGAGAGCAGATCTGACCATAAGTTTCGCACGCATTGTTGCACATATAAAACCCCAATGGTTTGTGATGGAAAATGTGGATAGAACCGTGAAAAGTCAGCGGTATCGGCAAGCAGGTCAGATTCTTAGAGAGGCAGGATATTCACTAACACAGCGGATTTTAGACGCTAATCAATGTGGTGTTCCCCAAAAACGGAAACGACTTTTTCTCATCGGTGAATTGGGATTATCCATCTCTATGGAGAGCAGAGCCTTAGCGAGTTATTTGGATAACAATCTGACTACCAAACCGATGACAGTGCGTGATTACTTGGGGGAAAGTCTTGGTGTTACCCACTATTATCGGCATCCACGCAACTACAGTCGCCGCGCTGTCTTTAGCATTGATGAACCGAGTCCAAC
>JAPPMR010000626.1 GCA_028818995.1 Candidatus Poribacteria bacterium
GCATACGGCCGCGACGGAGCTGGTGAACAGTGGCGTGGGTGTTGGCACAGTGCGCTGGCTACTCGGTCATCGCAACTTGCAGACAACCCAGCGCTATGCCGAACTGTCCGGTCGAGCGGGGTACAAATACGCCAGTAGTTCAACCGTTCGGCATGAACTGGATGCCTTCGCGCGTAGAAAAACGCGGGCACGGTGATCGCGAATGAACTTCTGAGTGGCTGGCCATCATGGATATGGCTATTCGCGGAATCGACGCCGCCATCCGCTGAAACGAAAAAGGCCCGTTTTCACGTTAGCGGGCAAAGGAGAGTCGATGTCAAGTTTTCTGCACAGCTTTTTCTCTGAAGCGAGTGCCAAAGGTGCCAAGTCAACGGCCCTACAGTCTCTGCACTGGGTGATAGGGATGCTCTTAACGAGTATTCCGATTATGGCCTGGGTAGATGCTCCTTCATGGATCTTGATTGCGATTTCAAGTGCATTTGGTCTTGTCTTGGTTACTTTTATTGGTGCTTATATATTTTTGTTAATCAAAAATCCAGACGCATTAAGATCAGAAAGTTACACCTTATCCAAGATGGCAATTGAGCGTGGATTGATTGGAGACAGCCTGAGTGGTCTTAGAGAGGAGGAAGTTCTGGAGGATACAATAAACGAACCTAAGACATTGGCTTCTGGGGAGGAAAACACGTCATGAAGAAGCGTTTTATCCTCGTCATAGATAATCCGACAAAAGAACAACAGAATGCTGTCACGAATTTCTTTAAAAATCGTCGCTTGGGTTATTGGCACTGGTTCAGTGATGTATGGCTGTTAACTGACACTACTAATACTTGGACTGTCTCCAGTATTCGCGACACAGTTAGGGAATTGATTCCAGAATCTAGATTGCTTGTGTTCGCGATAGGGAGCGGAACTGCGTGGGCAGGTTCTGGTAAAACAGAAATGTTTAAATGGCTGCATAATACTTGGAAACGTTGAAATACAATTACGCTAACAAAGCCTTTTCTCCGAAAATCGTGCACAAACCCGCAGGACTTGCACACCATCACCTCAACTCACCACTTGGAATTGGTATGATTAAGAAATACAAATTCATTCAAGAAGCAGCCAACGCCGTTAAAATAGCTGCTGAAGAAAGTGCCAGTGCCGTGCTCTCGCAACACGCGAAAATCCAGGGGCATGAAGAAGAAATCACTGCACAGCTCAAATATGAAATTACTAAGGAATTTGTCAACCGAGTTCAGGCTAACTTGAATGGAAAGGTGATTCACGGTGTGCAGTTTGCTGCACAAGTCTTCAGCCGTACTCAGGAGAGTAATGTTGGTGCTGATTTGATGGGGGTACTGCAGATTGATACTCCGACCGGCTCAGTCCAAAAAGGGTTTCTCGCCCAAGCTAAAGTCTGCGATTCGGGCACCGACTCTTGGGGGAATCCTATAGCGATTTGCTATGATTCTAATTCTCGGCTGAGGGGCCAAGTGGAAGATATGCTCTCTCTAACCCCAGACTCGTTTGCTTTCTTCTATACGGCTGAAGGGGTCTTCGTTGTCCCAGCCTTTCAGATTAATTTGACCTCAGGCAACCGAATCAGCACCGACGAGATCTACGCTCATCGAATTGGTCCGTTCTACGAGGAGCACTTCAAATGCTTTATCGGGGACCAGAGGATCGCACCTCCAAGCACCTCTCCCGGGGATCTTGAACAGCAAAGTGAAGAGCTGAGTGAAAAAGCAAACCATGTACTTTCGATTCAAGCGAAGCTTCCCCTTGAACTTGATTTCTAAAGGAGATGTGCTTTGGAAACAAGAAACATATTCATAGACGCATCTATATTCATCGGACAAAACTATAACTATCGAAGCACTGATTTTGATCAACTCAGCCGTTTAGCCAAATCTGGTCAAGCCAATGTATTCGTAACTGATATAACTATTCGTGAAGTTGAAGCACACATAGAAACTGACATTTCAACAGCAATTTCAGCATTAAAAAAGTTTCAAAAGGAAACAAAAGTGAGAGTGCTAAAAAACTTTGACGATTCACCAGTTAAAGAACTTTTTCAGGAAATAGACGAAACAAAATCTACTGAGACTCTGAAATGTCAACTTTCGACATTTCTACAGGAAATAAGAGCAACTGTATTGCCGACTTCAAATGTATCTATAGACGCAGTTTTCGATCAATATTTTGGTAAGCGTCCGCCGTTTGGAGAGGGGAAAAAAAAGTCGGAATTCCCAGATGCATTTGCCATCGGAGCTATAGAGGCATGGTGCAAAGAAAATGATGAGAGAATGTATGTTATTAGTGCTGATGGGGATTTAAAAGAATATTGTGAAACAAGTGATTGTTTGATTGCATTAGACAAACTCCCAAAATTTATCAGCGTTATTGAGGAGTCCCATGACGAGGGTCTTGCTCATTCGGTTAGTGAGTTACTCAATAAGAATCAGGATGCGATTAAAGGAGCCATTACAGAGTCTTTTTGTAAACAAGATTTTTGGATAGAGGGCCATGATGGAGATGTAAATGAAGTAAGAGTGAACGAGCTAGAAATTTCCGAAATACTGATTTTGGAAGTAGAACAAGACGTTGCTTTTGTCCACGTTGATGTTGAAACGAACTTCTCCGCAGATCTCACTTACGATGATTCATACACCGCAGCATACGATAGGGAGGAAACGGTATGGCCCTTTTTGGTTACAATAGACAAGACAGTTGATCAAGATGTCGAATACACAGCAACGATTCAGGTATTGCATGACGTAGAAAATCTGAAATATTTTGAAGTGGATTGGGTAGAAATACAACCTAAGCAAATGACTGGTTCTGAATTACGTGTTGGTTTTGCAGTACGCATCGACAATAAATGGCCTTACGAATGAATGATCCCTAGACTTGACACAACATTTCCAGTATGGTATTCATCCGAGCACTATTACTATAAATACCTTCCAAAATGCCCTGTGTTCTTCAGGGCATTTTTTGTTTGATTTCCTCCGTAATCCCTCTGTCTCA
>JAPPMR010000147.1 GCA_028818995.1 Candidatus Poribacteria bacterium
TAAATTTACACGTCTTCACGCGATGGTGATGAAATAGCCAGTTCGCATATTGCCCACACGTCCAATACTGGTGTCCTGCTGCACAAGTTACCTGATGCGCTGTTGAGGAAGAGACCGTCTGTGTGCACCCATTACGACCGCACGAAATCGCAGGATACGTATGATTGTGAGTCGGTGTGCTATCATTCGCACACGCCCAATAGGTTTCCGTGCATTGATCACCTGCATCATTTGTCTCGGTGCACTGCACCTGTTGGTGCGTTTTTCCATCACAATTAAAGTGATCAACATGCCCACAGCTCGCAGCCGAATGATCGCTGTTATCACAAATAAAGTGAGTCGGATTGCCACAGCCCGCAGCGACATGACCACTCGCTGCACTTGCAACACCGCTATGATCATCGCACGCATACGTGATGGTAGTCTCCGTAACTTCAGAATGCCGGTGCCCGCCAGGAGACGTGTCTGTGTCATCTGAGTTACTATGATTGTGTGAACCTGACTGCCCTGCACCGAGCAACTTAGAACACTGACCAGCCGATGTAATTGTCGCGACATGTCCATAAGAATCATAAGTGAAATTGGTGCAATAGCGGAAGTTGGTGCCGCAGTATTCTCTGACTCGCCCGCTTTCTCCTGCTTTGAAAACCATATTATATCTGGTGCATGAGAAGGTATTGTGATAATCAGGTATCTCATAATTAGGACATTTATAATACTTTTTACCACACCCAGGCACCCTATGACTCACAATAGAGTAGTCCGACCCACAAGTCCACTGATGTGCTGTTAACGCTTGATATGGAGTACGGTAGGAATACATACACGGATTGCCAGATTTACACGCATAGCTTTTCGGGAGGTCCTTCATATCCCAATGATCTCTGCCCCAGAGCGGATCAACAGAATGCGGAGCCCCACTGGTGTTCCCGGTGTGAGAGAAAGACGTTTGACCAGCACTTGATGCCTTAGCAAGCGAAGATTTCACCCTGCCAAGATGTGGCGCCATGACACCCAAATACGTATCATGCTGCTGTTTGTAGAGCGTGTAAGATGTCTCTATTGCCGCCAGCGCAGCATCCAGCTGCGACAGCGACGACGACATCGCTGTTAGGTAATCCGCACTTGAAATCCGATGTGTTTCCGCTTTTTTCGATTTATACTTGGAGACCCACGCAGCATACATCGCAGGTACAAGCGAACCGCCAGACGCAGCAGCAACAAGCGAACTGATAACAGCACCCACACCCGTAATCAACGCGACCTCTTCGTTGCTCTTCATATTAGCTATTTCGTCATCCCAGCCCGAGTTGAGATCACCCAGGACAGTCCGAACCGCTCCGAGTGCTGTCTCCTTGTCTTTTACGTCTTTATACCTGATATTAAGTTGCTTGTATGTATAGTCTGATACATCACCTGCAAAGGATACGTTATTAAAAATAAAGATTGATAACACACAAACGATAAGTGTTAGGAATGAAAGTGTTTTGAACATGAAAAAACTCCTTTTATTTAGGATTGGAAAGCGGAAATTTTAAATCTTCAATTTGCAGTGGAAAATAGTCCGAAGGTGACGTGCGCCATCCCTTTTCATAAAGCGGCGGAACATCCGATTCAGGAAATCTCGGCCAGGTTAGTATCATTAAATCAGCAACGCGTGCGTTATATGCCTCCCTTAATGCTTTCGCTGTCCGTCTTCCCTGCTCCCAACCTGCACGATTTGCCTTTTTGTATTCGGGATTTTCTGTATCTCCAATAGTTTCATAGTAAATGATGAGATACTCCGTCCGTGCGATTTCGGCAGCTTCGGTGTCATCGGGTGGAAATGGGGGTATCCACTTCGCGCTCCAGTGTCCGCGTTCTTCTGCCTGCTTACGAAGTGCTTCAACAGGGTTTGTTTTTAGCAGTTCCGTGTGATAGGTCAACGGGCCGGTATAGGCTGGCTTCGCCTGCACTTCTTTTGCTACAGGTTCAGGCGTTCCCTCTTGCCACACATCAGGTGCGTCAATCGGCACCTGGTGAAAGTGGTCGCCATGCGGCACCCACTTTTTGCCCGGTTCGGCAGGCGGCAGGTTGTTCTCTGCAACCGGCTTATCGTTTTCTTCAAGCAGCTTATCATCTTCTGCAAGCTCCTCTTTCAGCTGCTGCACGGATGACCACTGCCAATACATAAAGCCACCAGCAGCAATCAATAGGATAATGAGGACACCCAGTCCCCAATACTTCTGTCTATTCATCTAAAATTCCCTCCTGTTCAAGCTTGTCGTTATCCCTGCTATGCGCTGTTTCCAGTGGGCAGGGTTGTCTCGGACTTGGACAAATCAAACCCGGTTTCTGTCCCTCGTTGTTCGGGACACATTCAGTTTTGCGTTCACAAGGCGGCGGTTTATCGGTTGCATCTATGTTAATGTTCATGATGAACAGTCCACCTGTAATAAGAACAGTGATAGCGATTGCGAGAATCGCTTTTTTGAGAAACGTTTTCATTATAGCACCTCCAGATAGTATTTTGCTTGGTTGTGAGTTCGCCTACCACCCTTAAAAAAATGGTGGGCACCCCCAGCAACCAAGCTAAAGAATCTAAGATATGTTTTAGATCGAGGTACCCATATTTTGATTCTTTAGTTGGTTGATTATTGGCATTATACAAAAAACTGTAAAAAATGTCAAGTATAAATTTGAAAAAAATAAATAAGCAGAAATTTGCGTAATTTGAAGATTAAACGAATTCTAAATGTCAACCACCTTAAGACTTACGCAAAAAGTTATTGCTCTCCAATTTCTCAAAAGTAGTATACGATACCTTCTTGTACTTAAAGGACACAAATTATACCTGAAAGGGTGCATAACGATGTATTTAATGAACTTACAAAGTGCCTCTACAGCACTGCGCGACAATTGAATGTTCTGCCTTAAGTCCCAGAGGCATTCAATTGTCGCGTTTCTCCCAATTAATTATATTGTAGGAGGGAACTCCGATTCCCGACACCAATGTTTTCGTCGCGATT
>JAPPMR010000966.1 GCA_028818995.1 Candidatus Poribacteria bacterium
CATTGTAGCAACGTTATCTGTTAAACTGATTACTCGGAAACGTGGTTTACCTGCAATGCTTGTGCCTTTGCCTAAATCACAGGCGAGGTGTGATGCAGTTGATGCGCTACCACCGTTTCCTATAACGAAGATCTGTTTGTTTGCATGATATGCATCCATGATTACATCTATAGATTGGCGCACATCTTCCAACTTTAACCGTTCTAATACACCTTGTAAATGTAAGATATATTTTTGAATTCGCTCCACTTGTTGTTCTCCAAATTGATTAGTGTATCAGACTACTAATGCGATGGCAGCAAGATCACCCAATGATTCACCTAACTGTGCTGGCATTATCTGGACAGCTTCAGCAGGACGCGCCATTGCAAGGTTTGTTACAGTTTTTCGAATCGGTTCAAGCAAAAGGTCTCCAGCTGCAATTGCAATCGTTCCCAACAGAACAATGTCTGGGTTCAAAATGTTAACCAGATTTGCGATACCCCACCCCATGTAATATGCGGTTTCGGCAACTAATTTAAGAGCTAATATGTCACCTTGACGCGCTGCAGCAAGCACATGTTCTGATTTTATGGTTTCTATATGTCCGTCAGCAATTGTTAGGATTGCGGTGTTTGATTCCTTCTGAACCGCTTCCTTAGCACGACGGGCAATAGCCGGACCTGAGCAGAGCGCTTCCAAGCATCCGCGTTTACCACATCCACATAACGGACCATCCGGTAAAAGTATCTGATGACCGACCTCACCTGCACTGTCATTGGCACCGTGATATATCTCTCCATCAATTACAATTCCGCCACCGATGCCAGTACTCATCGTCATATAGAGGACTGTATCGTAACCTCTGCCATCTCCAAACCGATATTCAGCAAGTGCTGAGGCATTGGCATCATTTTCAATCGTTACAGGAATCTTAAACTCAGATTCAAGTTGTGCTTTGAGTGGAAATGCATCCCAGCCGGGCAAATTCGGTGGAGAATAGACAACACCAGTTTTTGTGTCCAAGGGACCACCACAACTCACGCCTATCGCTGAAATTGCTTCCTGTTCCAGGCCTGCTTGCGCGATAGTTTCATAGACCATTTCAAATAGAAGTTGGATAGCAAATTCTGGCCCTTTATCCGCGTGTGTTGGTCTGCGAACTTTGCTAAGAATCTTTCCTGAATCATCTGCCACAACGGTTGCGAGTTTCGTGCCGCCGATGTCTATTCCTACGACGTGTTTTTTCATAGCCGTATTATATCAGGCTTACAAAGCCCTCCCACAATAATTATAGATTGACGTTGACGTAAGCAATTACAATTGATCGTTCAGGTCACGCAGTGCGGGATATATCTGTTCATAAACTTTCAACTTCTCATCATACTGTTGCGCTATTTCCTCACGAGGATAGTAAACCTTTTGCGATTTAACTAACAGATCAACAGCTTCTTCAATAGAACTATACTTACCTATTGCCGTTCCAGACAGGATAGCGGTTCCGAGACAGACACCTTCTGAAATGTCAAGCGCGATGACCTTTTTGTTAAACATATCTGCTTTGAGTTGTAGCCATTTTTCCGATTTAGCCCCACCACCGATGGCACGGACCTCATTTATCTCTACGCCTGCATCTTCTAACATTGTGAGATTCTGTTTTATTTCGTAACTAATTCCTTCAAGTATTGCTTTAACAAGTTCTCCCTTAGTTGTGGAAAGTGTCAATCCGACAATTGCGCCCTTGGATTCCAAATCAAGGTGTGGCGTTCCAGAACCGGTAAAGTGTGGGAGCAGCATTGCCGTTCCGGGAGTCTCGGGTATATCTTCCAATAGAATGTCATAAACATCGCGTTCCTCAGCGGCTGCCTTTGCTACCTCTGCTTGTGCTAAGGTATCGCGGAACCATCTCAACACAACACCACCACTGGAAACAAATCCTAACGTAACATAGAGTCCATCAACGACGTGCGGATAACATGCAAAATTTCCGTCTATCATCTGTTGATTGATGACGGGCTCGTCAAAAGCAGGAGCGATACATTCCACAGTCCCTGTTGCATCCATGAGTTCTCCACCGCGAATGATACCTGCCCCCAATGCACCACACGGTTGATCGTGGCCACCTGCAACAACCACTACGCCTTTGGGAAGACCCAATTCTCCTGAAACTTTCGTCCCAATTTCACCGATGATGGTGCCTGAAGGCACTGTGTCTGGCAAGAGGGATACGTCCACATCTGCTAAACCAAGCATTTTTTCGGACCAACATTTGTTGATAATGTCAAAGCACATGGTGCGTGCAGCAAGGGAATAGTCCACTGCAGGTTGCACGCCAAGTCTAAAATTGACAAAATCTTCAAACCCAAAGAACTTCCATACCTCTTTATAAATTTCTGGGTGATTCCGTTGTATCCATACCAGTTTTGCAAGTGTGTGGATATTACTCGGGGGCATACCTGTAATCTGCATTACCTCTAAAGGACTTATATCTTGCAAGATTTCTTCGCAGATGCCTGTGGTACGGGAATCAAAAGTGGTGATAGCATTTGCAAGCACATCGCAGTTGCCCGAAATGGGTGTTACTGCCTCGCCTTGTGATGCAACGCTAATTGCTTCAATCGGATCAGATTTTGTTTGTGCGGCTACCTCGCGAATTCCGCTGGACACATTTTCCCAGACGACATTTGAATCCAGTTCTGACCAGCCGGGTTGTGGGTGTATCAATTGATACTCACCATACGCTTGTGCAAGGATTTCACCATCCTCGCGAAATGCGATGACTTTGCATCCTGTTGTGCCGACTTCAATACCCAATAGACTCATTCTCTTTCTCCTTCATTCGGGATGTGAATATAATAAAATAAATTGGTTTTTAATGCAAGGAATTCTGTTTATGGAACAGAATAATTCAGTTTTCGAATTTCCCAACATTTGACTGGGTCGCGAGCTGGAGCTCGCTCCTACAGAAGAAAATATACACAGATGATACTAATTTTAGGTGAATTGGTAACTCTATTAT